>JBHHVO010000360.1:0-3217 GCA_046754365.1 Phycisphaerae bacterium
GCCTCGATCCAGGTCTCGGAAGGGATGCTCGGGCGCGTGATCAACCCGCTCGGCGAGCCGATGGACGGCAGCGGCCCCATCACCGGCGAGACGTTCGAGATGCCGCTGGAACGCAAGGCGCCCAGCGTCCTCTACCGCGAGCCGGAATTCGAATCGGATGCGATCGTCCCGGCGTTCGTCGCGTCGGTCATCGGCTACTCGACGTTCATGCTGTTTCCGGGCTTCGGGGGGCGGATGCTCGACGGCGCGGACACGCTCGCGTTCCGGCACCCGCTCGAGCTCACCGCTTACGCCGTTCTCGGGCCGCTGTGCGGCGGGCTGAGCATCTTCTTCAGCGCGTGCATGCGCGGTGTGGAGCGACGCGCCGAGGCGTGGTCGCGCGTGCCGCGGTGGCTCTGGCCGGCCGTCGGCGGACTCGCGACCGGGGCACTCGCGCTTGTGTTGCCGCAGGTCATGGACGGGCGCTACCGCTTCATACAGAACACGATGGACGCCGCCCGGGATGCGACGCTTGCGCCAGATGGCGGGTGGCTCTGGTGGGCCGGGCTCTTTGGCGCTGTGGCGCTGTTCAAGTGCGTCGCGACGGCATTGACCGTCGGCACGGGTGCATCGGGCGGCGTCTTGGGGCCGAGCGTGTTCATCGGCGGCGCGGCCGGCGCGTTTCTCGGCGCCATGTGCGAGGCGATCCATCCCGGCGTGCTCACCCCTGAACTCAGGTGCGCGCTCATTCCCGTCGGGATGGCCGGCGTGCTAAGCGCGTCGATGCGGACGCCGTTGGCGGCGATCGTCATGGTGACGGAGATGACCGGCAGCTACGGCCTCATCGTGCCCCTCATGGTCGTGTGTGTCGGGGCGTACCTCACCGGTCGCCGGTGGGGGCTCAACCACGAGCAGGTGCGTACGACCGCGGAGTCGCCCGCCCACGCCGCGGACGCGCTCGTGCACATGCTCGAGTCATGGCGCGTGAGCGAGCTCATGGAGCGCAATTGGCCCGAATCCGTCGTACCCGATGCGACACTCAGCGAGCTCGTCACACGCATCCGGCCCGGGACGCGACCGGTCTTCGCGGTCGTTGAGCGCGCGGAGCGGGACCGCGTGCTGCTCGGCGTGATCTCCGTGCCGGACATCCGCCGGATCATGGACGAACCCGGCCTCGCGGATGCGCTCATCGCGTCGGACATCATGACGCAGCGCGTCGCCACGATTCACCCCGACGACGACGTCTACCGGGTGTTGGACGTCTTCCGACGCGAGCACCATGACGTGCTCCCGGTCGTGTCGCGGGATCACCACCGCCGCTGGTTGGGCATGCTCACCCGGACGCGGGTCTTCGAGGCCGTTCAGCGCCGCATCGCCGACATGCACCAGTCGGCCCTGCGAGAGCACACCGGGCTCGCCGCGATCGAGCAGGAAGCGCACATGCAGCAACTCATGCTCGGCGTGTCGGCCGAGCGGTCGGACAAAATACAACGCCTGCTCGTGCCGCTCCAGGCCGTCGGCCAGTCGCTCCGCGACGCGGACTTCCGAAGGCAATTCGGCGTGCAGGTCATCGCGATCGAACAGCCCGACGGCACGATGCAGTGCCCCCCCGACATCGACGCGCCACTAAGAACCGAGCAGCGCCTCGTCGCCATCGTCGGCGACGAGCCCGGCGGCCGCAACGCCGACGCACCCGCCGACACGTCCCGCCCAAAACGCGATACATGACCCGCCACGCACGCCCGCATCCCGGTCACCGGACCCGCGCGCCCAGACCTGGCTACGGAGCAGCAACACAACCACCGGGCGCCCCGCAACCGTCACACACGCCGGACCGGACAGCCCGCGCCATCCGCCGCCGGCCCGCGCAGCCACGAAAACGCCCATCGCCGTACGTTTGTTCTCGGACGGGTCGATGACGCACCACACGCGCAGCTTGATCGCATTCGCGTCCGACAGCGTGTCGGGACCGCGGCGTGAATGTGGTGCCGGGGTGCATACGGCCGCGCGGACGAAGTCCTTCGTGGCGGTCGGCACCGTTTCGGTTCGCAGACGAAGGGGCGCGGTTATCCGGTGCGCGTCTCGGGTAGTTCGTTGCCGCCGAAGAGTCGTTCCAGCGCGGGCCAGAACGATCTGAGCCACCGCTCGCTCGCTTGCGCGTATCCGCCGGCGAGTTCGTCCAACCAGAACCGATCCCATGCGTCGCGCCGCCACGCCCGGTACGCGTCGCGGGCCGGCGCGGCGCCGGCCTGCGGCGGCGGCAGCGCCAACGCCACGTCGCCATGCATGAAGAGGATCTCCGCCTCCGGACCGGCCGAAAGGCAATGCGCCAAGACGACCCGTTGTGCGGGCCGGTCGTACGTAACGGCGACGGCCACCAACTCGCCGCCTTGGATCACCGCGGCGTCGGTCGGGAAGATGAGTTGTACATGGCCCCGTGCGAGCGATTGGATGATCCTGGGCGCACGCGACACCCGGAATCCACCGCGCGCGGCGTAGGCCGCCTCGGTCTCCCACGCATCCGAGTTCACGACGTGCGCGATCATCGCCGCGTGCTCGGCCGACGCGGGACCAGCCGGCGTCGGCGCATTCTGCGGCGCCGCCGGATCCGAGCCGGCGGCGGCGGTGACCCGGGCGGGTGCGGTCCGCCGCAGGGACGCGGCGTGTCGGTCGGGTCCGATGGAGGCATCGTGGCCGATGCCTTCCGGACCGTCGAAAGACGGCGTGCCCCAGCGGCATGGCGGACATCGGCTGCAGAAGTAGAGGCGTTTGAGTGCCCAGTAGTAGCCTCGTCGCCACCGCGCTTCCGCGTCGGGCACACCGAGCGATACGGATTGTTCGCGGAAGCGTTGCCAGAGCGCGCGCTTGTGCTCGATCATGCGGAGCGTCGCGCGATCGCCATCGGCGCCGCTTTGCGCCTTGGGCTCGGCCATCGGACCGTGCAGGTACGTGACGAGCGGGTTGACGTGCGGCCCGGCGTGCATCGGGTGGGCATAGCGCGTACGCGCCGCGTTGACGTCGTAGAGGCATGCGACGGCCGCCACCGCGCCCTCCTCAATCCGGCCGCCGACGACGGGAAACATAAGACGCAGCGTCGGACCGGGCAGGTATTTCCAAAGGATCGGCGCCGCGTCGATGCGCGCGCCCGCCCGGGCGAGTGCGTCGCGGAGCGTGCACATCGCCGGGCTCGACAGCACGGCGTCGACGCGCTCCGCCAACAGGCCTGGACACGTTGCTT
>JBHHVO010000361.1:0-3208 GCA_046754365.1 Phycisphaerae bacterium
TCGCCCGCCCGGCTGGTGATCGCGGTGGCGGGCGGGGGCAGCCGAGCGATCGGGTCGCTGCCCGGGGGGGGGGCGCCGCGGACGTGGCGCCGCCCGACGCTGCGCTCCGCGATTACTTGACCGGCAACGCGCTCTTGAATCGGGGCCTGTTCGAAGAAGCCGCGGCCGAGTATCGCAAGTTCCTCGACGCGCACCGGGATCACGCGAACGCACCGCTCGCGGCGTATGGGCTTGGGGTGAGCCTGTTTCGACTCGGGCGCTACGATGACGCCGTCGCGGCGCTGAAGCAGGTGCTGTCCGACGCCGCGTTCGTGTACGCGGCCGAGGCGGCGAGCATCGTGGGCCGATGCCATCTGGCCAAGGGCCGGTACGCGGATGCCGCCGCATGGTTCGAGACGGTCGTGGCGCGACACGGCGATCATGCGCTCGCGGACGCCGCGGCGGCGGGCTCGGCCGAGGCGCTCTACCTCGACGGTCGCTATGACGATGCGGCGCGGCGGTGTGCGGACTTCGTCGCCCGCTGGCCGAAGAGTCCGCACCGCGTCCGCGCGGAGTTCTTCTGGGGCCTTTCGGACATGGCCCGCGGTCAATACGGCAACGGAGCCATGCACTTCACCGTGGTTGTCGATCGGTCACGCGGAGATTCGCTCGGCGACCGGGCGGCGCTCTTGCTGGCGGAATGCCATCTGCGCGACGGCGCATGGGCGAACGCGGCGCGGGGGTATCGCAACGTGCTCCGGCAGGACGGCGACCGCTTCGCCGCGGACGCGATGTTCGGTCTCGCAACGGCGCTATCCGCGCAGGGCAAGCACCAAGACGCCGGCGCAACGCTCGATGAGCTGCTGGACCGCTTCCCGGACGGCTCGCTCGCGCCCGTCGCGCGGCTTCATCGCGGCCGCGTGTGGTTCCGGCTCGGGCGATTTGATAAGGCGTATGCGCAGTTCGATCGCGTCGCCGGCTCCGGACATGAAACCGTTGAGCATGCGGATGAAGCGGCGTATTGGATGGCCAAATGCCGGCTGCGCCAGGGTACTTTCGGCGAGGCGGCGGACGGGCTCGGACGCGCGGTCAAGCGGTTTCCCGACAGCGCGCTGTTGCCGGAGATGTACTACGACCGCGCCGTGGCGCTGGCGCAGTCCGGCGACCTCGACGGCGCCGTGGCCGCGCTCGACGCATACCTGTCGCGGTTTCCCGATCATGCGATGGCCGCCGACGCACGGCACTTGATCGCGATGACGCTGCACCGGCAGCGCAAGTTCGAGCAGAGTCAGACGCACTGCCGGGCGTTCCTCGATCGGTTCGGTGCGCACGCGCTGGCGTCGTCGGTCGCGTTTCTCTCTGCGGAGAACGACTTTCTCGCGGGTCGCTACGCGGCGTCGGCCGCGGCGTATCGCCGATTCGTACAGGCGTATCCGCGCGATGGCCAGACCCAGAAGGCGAGGTTCCGGTTGGGCATCGCGTTGTATCGCATGGATGAGTTCGATGATGCATTGCCGCTGCTCACCGAGGCGGCGGACGCAGCGCGCGGCGACGACGTGTTTCGCCCCGCGCTGCGCGCGCTCGGCGACATCGAGTTTCAGCGCGGCCGCTGGCAGCAGGCCGCGCGGCACCTCGGCGATTATGTCTCGACGGGGCTCGATGCACCGTCGGCCGATGACGCGCTCCTGAAGCTGGGCATGGCCGAACAACGCCGAAATCGGCACGAGGACGCGCTCGAGGCGTTCGACGCGCTCATCGATCGCTTCGAGAAGAGCCCGCACAGGCTGCACGCGATGTTTGAACGCGGCCAGGCGTTGGTCGCGTTGGGGCGGCTCGACGACGCGACCGATGCGTTCAAGCAGGTCGTCGAGCGTGGTGATGATTCGCGGTTTGCGGCGCCCGCGCTTCGGCACCTCGGCTGGATCGCGGAGCAGAGCGGTGATGAAATCGGCGCGGCCGCGCGGTTCGCGCGCGCCGCGGCGTTGGCTCCGGACATCGGGTCCGCGATCGACGCGCTCTTGCGTCAGGCGCGGGCGCTCATCGCCGCGGAGCGATACGACCAGGCGGAGGCGGTGCTCCTCACACTCATCGATCGCGCGGATGGATCCGGCGCGACGTCCGGGTCCGATGCGGTGCGGGCGCGCGTCGCCGAAGCGCGGGCGGAACTCGCGACGGCCGTCGCGCGGCAGGATCGCTTTGAAGACGCGCTGGCTGCGATCGCGGCGGCCGAACAGCATGGTGCCAACAACCTGGCACCCGCCGCGCGGTCGTCATTGCAATATGAGAAGGCGTGGTGTCTTCGCGCCTTGGGGCGGTTGGATGACGCCGCGGCGGCGTACCGCCGACTGCTGGAGATGGCCGGCGACGACGACGTGGGCGTCTTTGCGCTGCTTGATCTGGCGGGCATCGAGGCGGACGCGAAACATCTCGACCGGGCGTATGCGCTGCTGCACCGGCTTCGCGACCGCGTGACGAGCGGCGCGTCGGACATACCGGATGACGTGCGTGAGCAGGCCGTGTATCGGCTGGCCGTGTGCGCGTTGGATCTCGGTCGCAACGATGAGGCCGCGTCACTCTTTCAAGAAACCGTAACGACGTTTCCGGACGGTGCGCTCGCGCTATCGGCGAGCTTTTTTTGCGGCGAGGCGATGTTCAAGTCGGGGCGATTCAAGTCGGCCGTAGCGCACTACCGGCGCGTCGCGGACGCGACGCCGACGGATCCCGCGTGTGGGCCGAGCCTACTGCGGATCGCGGCGTGTCATGCGGCGTTGCAGCGGTGGCGCAAGAGCGAGCGCGTGTTCACCGAATACCTCGATCGATTCGCCGACGCCGAGACGTGGTTCCAGGCACAGTTCGGCATCGGCTGGGCACGGGAGCAGCAGCGCCGCTACGACGACGCGATCAAGGCGTACCGGAAGGTCACCGACCGACATCAGGGCCCCACCGCGGCCCGGGCGCAGTTTCAGATCGGCGAGTGTCTCTTTGCCAAGAAGCGCTACGACGAGGCCGTTCGGGAACTCTTGAAGGTCGACATCCTTTATGCGTATCCGGAGTGGAGCGCGGCCGCGCTCTTCGAGGCCGGTCGGTGCTTCGAGAAGCTGAGCAAACCCGTCGAGGCGCGTGCGCAGTTTCAACGCGTGCGCGACAAGTACAACGACACGAAATGGGCGGGCATGGCGTCGGCACGGCTCAAGGCCCTCGCCGTATCGCCGCCATCCGGTCGGTAACG
>JBHHVO010000362.1:0-3193 GCA_046754365.1 Phycisphaerae bacterium
GATGCATCACCGTGCACTCGTCCCCGAGCACGACATCACCACCGACGTACGCCGTCGGCGCGATATACACGTCCCGTCCCAGCCGCACGTGGTCGAGAATATCCATGGAACCATTGTACGGGATCGCCGCCACCGGCCAAACCAAAACGTGCCGCGACCGCCGCGACGCCCGGCTGTCGCACGCGTGCACAACGCGTAGTATCATGCCGCGACGCTTGCGTCGTGCTCCGGGCGCCGCGTGCGTTCCGCTGTGGGCTGCGTGTGCGGCGCACCCCGGTCGGCGCGTGTCGCTCGGCGCGGTCGCGAGGGGTGATGGTCGGATCGACGCGCGAACGAGGACATCGACTTGCGGCTAGGTACACGATACGCGTTGTTTTGGGGCCAGCGATTCCGCGTTCGGTTGACAAGCGTACTCGGTAAGGCCGGGTTCAAGGAGGAGTATTTCCTTATCCTGCTGTCGATCGCGATTGGTGCGGCCACCGGCATTTTCGCGAACGTGTTTTACCACCTCATCGAGGCGGCCCGCGTGCTGGCGTTCGGCGACGGGGACCAGGCGGGTCTTTTTGCCGGGCGGGTGTGGATGCTCGTGGTGCTGCCCACCGTCGGCGCGCTCGCGGTCGGTTGCATCACGTACTACTTCGCGAGCGAGGCCAAGGGCCATGGCGTGCCCGAGGTCATGGACGCCATGTACCGCAAGGGGGGGGAGATCCGCCCGCGCGTGGCCGGGGCGAAGGCGATCGCCAGCGCGCTCACGATCGGCTCGGGCGGCTCGGCGGGGACCGAGGGTCCGATCGTGCAGATCGGCGCCGCGATCGGCAGCAGCCTCGGACAGTATCTGCACATTCCGCGGCGTCACATGGGGGTCGTGGCGGCGTGCGGCGTGGCCGCGGGCATCGCGGCGATCTTCAACGCCCCGATCGCGGGCGTACTCTTCGCACTCGAGATCTTCCTCAAGGATTTCTCATTCCGCACGTTTTCGCCGATCGTGTTCAGCAGCGTTATCAGTTGCTCGACCATGCACGCGCTGGGCGCCGCAGGCGAGGCGGCGGATGTCGCGATCTTCGAGGTCCAGGCGCTCCGCGAGGGCGGCTATGTATTTGTCGGCGCGGAGCTGCCGCTGTTCCTGCTCATGGGCGTGCTGTGCTCGCTCGTCGCGGTCGTGTTCATCCGCACGCTCTATGCCACGGAGGACGCCACCGATCGACTGCGATGTCCCGATCTGGTCAAGCCGGCCATCGGGGCGCTCGGGCTCGGGCTGGCGGCCGTTGCGTACGTGCTGCTCCTGCGGCCCGACGCCGATCCGGGACGCATGCCGCCGTTCTTCGGCAACGGCTACCCCGTCATCGAATCGATCCTCGGGCACGACGTGTTCGATTGGGGCATCGGGGCGCTAATGTTGCTGTGCGGGATCAAGGTGGTCGCCACGTGCCTCACGCTCGGGTGCGGCGGCTCCGGCGGGATCTTCGCGCCGTCCTTGCTCATGGGCGCCACGATCGGCGGCGCGTTCGGCCTCGCGCTGCACCGGATCGGCATCATCGACACCACGAGCGTCGGCGCCTACGCCCTCGTCGGCATGGCGGCGCTCGTGGCGGCCACGACCCACGCACCGCTCACCGCGATCGTCATGCTCTACGAGATCACGCGCGAGCCCAAGGCCATCCTGCCGGTCATGTTCGCCGCGATCGTCGCGACCGCCGGCGCCCAGATCATGCTCCGCGACAGCATCTACACGCTCAAGCTCCGGCGCCGCGGCGTCCGGGTCGGGTCGGTGGCTGACCTCACGATCCTCCGGCGGATCACCGCCGACGACCTGACCTTGCAACGCACGCCGTTCGTACATCCGGAGGACCCACTGCAGAAGCTCATCGAGCTCGCCGGCTCGACCGACGCGGCCGATTTCGTCGTCGTCGACGATCACGACGCGTATCAGGGCATGGTCGTGCGCCAGGACATCCGCACCGCGCTGCTGCAGCCGGAAGCCGTGTCTCTGCTTCTCGTCGGTGAGCTCCTCCGCGCCGGCGTCCCGACGGTCCGAGGCGATGAGACCCTCGACATCGTCCTCGATAAGTTCGCCGGCAATGACGTCGCGGCGCTGCCGAAGTGCCATCCACACGACCCGGCGCGAATCGAAGGCCTCATCACCCGACAGGCCGTCATGAGACGCTACCACGACGAGCTCGACCGTCAGACGACGTAACACCCACCGCGCGCGGCGTGGCGCGTCCGGCAGCAGGGTGCCCGGCCTCCCCCGGTTCGATCAGGTCCGTCCTGCCGTAGTGCTCTGTTACACGTCAATTCATCGGTGTTCCGAGCCGCGGGCGTGAGGGAGCTGACCTGCGGCAATCACCGGTGGAGCGTAGCACGCCCTGACGGTCGCGGCATCAGCGGTTTGGTCGTGCCTCGCCCGACGCGGGGCGCGAACGCCGGGCGAGGCCCGACCTACATGGCTGTGCAGCGTGCGTGAAGCCGCGTGCAGGCTATGTGCCCTGGGGCGCCCGTCGTCAATCCACTTCGTGCGCGGCGAGGAACATCGCCTTGCTGAACGCGTCGAAGAACTGCTGGTACGGCTCCGGGTCTTCCACCGCGCGCAGGTTGTACTGTGCGTTCGCGCGGACGAGCATCTGCGTCGGGCCGCGCGGCCGGACGGAAACCGTCATGCGCAGCGCATACCGGTTGAGCTTCGTGGCGCTCACCGTGCCGAGCACGTCATCAGCGCCGTCAATAACGAAACCGAGATCCTGCAGCGTCGCCATCACCGTGCGCAGCGTTCCGCGCTTGTCCGTCGTGTCGAACGCGCGCGTTTGTATGCTCCGGAGTCGGACCTGACTCGCGTCGGCCGCTAACAACCGCGACGTCGAAGACACACATCCGCACAAACCGGACGCAACCAGTACGGCGGTGGCCGCCATCCACCTACCCGACGTCATATCTCATGGGCCTCCAGAAACACGGCCTTGGAGAGCTTGTCGAAGAACTCCTGGTACAGCTTGGGATCACCCAGTAGCTCCAGTCGGGAGACGCGCCCTTTATCGTCCCAGACAATCCGCTGAAATGTCACGCGAAGGACGATGTCATCACCGACGTCGCGCGTCACGACCGACACACGGAAGGTCTGCGACGCGTCGATCGGCACGTCAACACCGAGTACGACCGCCCATGCGATCTTCGCGGCGACTTGCCCGGCGTCGACCGC
>JBHHVO010000363.1:0-3182 GCA_046754365.1 Phycisphaerae bacterium
GCTCGGCGGCGACGTGCGCTTTGAGTGCCACATGCTTGACATCCGCATCGAGGAACCGTCGGGCGGCGCCACGGACAGCGCCCCGCCGTTGCGTGGCGCCGGGCGCGAAGCGCCCGCGGCCGGCGGCGGCGGCGCGACCACCGGTGCCCGCGGGCGCGTCACGGCGCTGCGCGTCGGTGACGAATGGATCGAAACCGGACCGGTCATCCTCGCGATCGGCCATTCCGCGCGCGACACGATCCGCATGCTCGTCCAGCGCGGCGTCCGTGTCGCGAGCAAGCCGTTCCAGATCGGCGTGCGCATCGAACACCCGCAGGCGCTTGTCGACAACTGGCAATACGGTACGGCCGCAGGCCACCGGCGGCTCGCACCCGCGGAGTACCACGTCGTCGCCAAGGGCGCGGCCGCCGACCAGGGCGACCTGTTCAGCTTCTGCATGTGTCCCGGCGGCATGATCCTGCCGACCAACGAGTCACCGGGCCTCATCGCCACGAACGGAGCGAGCCGCGCCGCGCGCGCGGGCCCGTTCGCCAACAGCGGCCTCGTGATCACCATGGACCCCCAGCAACTCGGCCTCGACGCGCTCGCGGCGCTCGACTACCAGAAGGGCTGGGAAGACATGGCGTTTCGCGCTACGGGCGGCACATACCGCGTGCCCGCCCACCGCGCCGCCGATTTTCTCAACGGTCGCCCGTCCGACGGCGCGCTCGAGACGAGCTATCCGCTCGGTGGCCGGTGGACCGACGTCGCGCGGCTCGTGCCTCGGTCGGTCGTGACGGCGCTCACGCGCGGCCTCGTGTCGCTCGAAGACAAGTTTCCCGGGTTCGCGGGCGGCGCCGCCATCATCACCGCCCCGGAGACGCGGGCCAGCGCCCCGATCCGCATGCTGCGCGACAAGGGGACGCGCCTCGCCGCCGGGCTGGACAACCTCTACCCGGTCGGTGAAGGCTCCGGCTACGCCGGCGGCATCGTGAGCGCTGCGATCGACGGGATACGAACCGCCGACGCGATCATCCAACGCTACGCGCCGCTCGACCGGTAGCACCGCGCCGACGCGTAGCGGCGCGCTGACGCGTAGCGGCGCGCTGACGCGTAGCGGCGCGCTGACGGGTGGCGGCGCGCTGACGTGTGGCGGCGCGCTGACGCGTGGCGGCGCGCTGACGGGTAGCAGCGGGCCGAAGGAGCGATACCGGCTGCGTGCGGCACCGGGTTCCAACCGGTGCGACTGCGCGTTGAACGCACGCGACTTCGTGGGTCCACAGGCCGTTCGCGTGTCTCGTCGCGCACCAGAGCAGGTCCGCGCCGCGGCCCATGGGCGCCGAGCATGAGCACGTCGCGGGCGGGGCGAGCTGCGTGTATACTCCCGGTCGGCGCTACGCGAAACCGGTTCGGATCGGCTCCTGCCGAACTGGAACCACGGACACGGACTGGATCGATCCCCACATGCCGTCACGTGACTTCGACCTCGGCCCGAAGCTCGGCGAACTCGTCGACAAGGTCGTGACAAGCTACCACGCCGATACGCGCACCCAGCACATCGACCGGGTGTACCTGCCGTCCCGGACGGAGATCATCGAACTCACGCGGGCGCTGCTGGAGCTCGTGTACCCGGGGTTTGTCGGGAGGCAACACCTCACGCGTCACAACGTCGCGTTTCACGTCGGCGACCTGCTGCCGCGTGTGGGGCACCTCGCGTGGCGGCAGATGGCCAGGTGCCTGTCCTACATGGACGAAGTCGAGCACCACACCGGCACGGACCCGGTGCCCCGGCGCGATGACGCCCGGAGCAAGACGCTGGCGCTGCTCGAACGCATCCCCGACATCCGCGAGGTCATCGCCGGCGACGTGCAGGCGGCGTACGACGGCGACCCGGCCGCGATCAACACCGACGAGATCATCCTCGCGTACCCGGGGCTGCTCGCCGTGACGGTGTACCGGCTGGCCCACGCGGTGTACGAATTGGACGTGCCGCTCATGCCGCGGATCATGAGCGAGTGGGCGCACCTGGAAACCGGTGTCGACCTGCACCCCGGCGCGCGTATCGGACGGAGCTTCTTCATCGACCACGCGACGGGGGTCGTGATCGGCGAGACGACCGACATCGGCGACCACGTCAAGATCTACCAGGGCGTCACGCTCGGCGCGATGTCGTTTCCCAAGGATGAGCGTGGCCGGCTCATCCGCGGCGCGAAACGCCACCCGACCGTCGAAGACAACGTCACGATCTACGCGAACGCGATCATCCTCGGCGGCGACACGGTGATCGGCGAGGGCGCCGTCATCGGCGGGTCCGTGTTCGTCACGTCCAGCGTGCCGCCGCACTCGGTCGTCACGTTCAAGCCGCCGGAACTCCGCGTCAGAAGCAAGACCGAGCCCCCCAGGCCGAAGGCCGAACCCGGCTCCATGCCCGACTATGCGATCTGAGCCGCCACATGCGCCGGCCGGGGGTGGTCCGTCGTGGTTCATGATTTCGCTCCGCTCGTTCATCACGCCTCGTTGACCGGCTCCTCGTTGACCAGCGCCTCATTGACCGGCGCCTCGTTGACCAGCGCCCGTTTGACCGGGTGCTCATTGACCACCCGCCGTGGGTGGCGCGGTTCCGGGTGACGCGGTGCACCGTCTTGCGTCCACACCAATAACGCGCAGGGTGATCGGTGGTGCTCCAGAATTCGGCGCGCGCCGTGTTAACGGGTGCGTGAGGCGGGTTTGCCGCGCCGGTTGCGACCCGGCGCCGCATGTGGCACTCCGCCGGGAGAACGCGACGGGCGTCGCGGTCGCGCGGGGCGCCCGGGGTCGCTACTCGCCGCCGGTGAAGGCGTTTTGGAATGCGGCGATGTCGCGGAGGTCTACGTCGGTGTCACCATCGGAATCGGCGAAGCGGCAACCGGGTCCGGCGTCGTTGCGGGGACCGCCGAAAATGCCGGGGCCGTCCTTGACCAGACACTCCTGGACGTAGTAGTAGTCCTGATGATCCACATCATCGTCGCTATCGAAGTCGAAGCTGCCGTCTTCGGGTATGTCGCCGTAGCGGATGTAGTCCCAGCGCACCTCGCTCGTGAGGAACGCCGACTTGGCTCGCCACGCGATGGCCGGGTTGTGCTCCGGGTACGGTCCGCCGGGGACGTCGGCGTGGGCGATGTCGCCGTCGATGTACCAGATGTACTGCTGCTCGCCGTACTGCT
>JBHHVO010000364.1:0-3182 GCA_046754365.1 Phycisphaerae bacterium
TTGGCCACGGTGCTGCGCGGCTTGCCGACGCGGTCCGCGGCCTCAGCCTGCGTCAGCTTGAATTTGCGGATCAGGTCGCGGAAGGCCTGCGCGGTCTCCAGCGGGTTGAGGTCCTCGCGCTGGATGTTCTCGATGAGCGCGAGTTCGAGCATTTCTTCCTCGGTCGCGTCGCGGATGACGACGGGGACGTCCCGGAGCCCGGCGTGCCTGGCCGCTTCCCATCGCCGCTGACCCGCGATGATCTGGTAACGCGCACCGGCGGCGCGGACCGCGATGGGTTGGAGGACCCCGCTGCGGCGAATAGATTCCGCGAGCGACGCGATCCCGCGGGGATCAGCCGCGAACCGGGGTTGAAACGGGTTCGGGTCGAGGCGGTCGACCGGGAGTGTCGGCGTCGCGTGCTCGGGGTGGTCGGCTCGCTCGGCGGGCGGTAGATCGGTTTCGCGCGAGGTGGTCCCGCCCGGTTGCGGCGTCGTGACGACGTGGCGAAGGTCGGAGACGAGCGCGTCCATCCCGCGCCCGAGGCGTTTGGTCTGCTTGGTCATGGGCTCCTCCGTGACTGGGGTTCGGGTAGTGTGTACCTGGCGGCGCCGGTCTCCGGCGGGACGCCACACGGACATCATCGCGTGGTATACCGAACTCGGTCGGGTCGGGCAAGGGAAAAATGATGAACTACGCGGCTCCCGTGTGGGCCGTGGACGCGACGACTTGTCCGGCGTTCCACGTGAAACACCCCACCGCGGATCCGCGGTGCACTCCTCGGCGCGGCGTTCCCGTTGAGGAGCACGTAGAGACGCCGACCGACGCTTGGCGGCGATAGTTGGTTCCCCGCGGGCTACGTCCGGCACGGGGGCCGGACGCTACAGCATGTGGCCGGTTCGTGAGCCACGCCGTGCGGGTTCGCATGGCGGGGCGGGCCCGTCTGGGTATGGTTGAGGCGTCGGATACGTGCGGAAGGGGTGTAGCGGTTGACGACATGGCGTGGGGCGTAAGGCGGCATCATGGCGGACGCGGCGCGGTGTCGGGTGGCCAGGGGCGTGGTGGGTCACGTGAGGTGGCGCGCGGCGGTGGCGGCGAGGTTGTTCCGCCCCGTGGTGGCGCGCTGGGTGCCGGCGGCGGGCTCGGGTATGCGTGGTTCTGGGTGCCCGCGGTCGCGGTCGCGATTCGGGTCGCGCACGTCCTGATGACCGGCGAGGTGCCGTTTGTGCGTCGGCTTGTCGGGGATGCGGCGGGGTACTACGCGTGGGCGGAGTCGATTGCGTCCGGGGCGTGGTTTGGCGACGCGCCGTTCTATCAGGCGCCGTTGTATCCGTATGTGTTGGCGGTGTGTTTTGGCGTGTTCGGGCGGGGGATCCTGGCGGTCCGGCTGGTGCAGGCGGTCTGGGGCGCGGTGGGTGTCGCGTGCGTGATGTGGGGTTCGGCCCGGGTGTTCGGGCGGCGGACGGGTGTGTTGGCGGGCGTGATGCTCGCGGCGTATGGGCCGGCGGTGTTCTTCGACGGGATCGTGCAGAAGGCGTCGCTGGCATGCGTGCTCGTGTGCGCGCTCGTCGCGGCGGTCGGCCGGGCGGCGGCGCGGCCCAGGCACGGGGCGTGGCTGGTGCTGGGGGTCGTGTCGGGGTTGGTCGTGCTGGTCCGCGAGAACGCGATGGTGTGGCTGCCGGTGCTCGGAGCCTGGGTTTGGCTCAGGCACTGTTCGCGGCGGGATGTGACCGGGCTGGTGGACGCCCAGGACAGTGGGGCGGGCGGATCCGGCAGCACGGTTTCGGCAGGAACGAGCGGTGGTTGTCGGGCGGCGCGGGGTGCGGCGCGGCGGGCGACGTCGGGCACGCCGGGGGCGTCGGTTCGGGCGGGGCGTGGTGGGGGTGATGGTTGGTTGGGGGGACCTGTGGGGGCGGTCGCGGTGTATCTCGCGGGGGTCTGCGTCGTGTTGGCGCCGGTGGGCGTGCGGAACGCGGTGGTGGGTGGCGTGTGGTCGGTCTCGACGTTTCAGTTAGGACCTAATTTTTACATTGGCAATCATCGCGGAGCGGACGGACGGTATGCGCCGCTGGTTCGGGGACACGAGACGCCGGCGTTTGAGCAGGCGGACGCGGCGCGGCTGGCGGAGGCGGCGGTTGGCCGGTCGCTGTCGGCGCGGGAGGTGTCGGGGTACTGGCTCCGTCGCGGGGTCGCGGAGGTGTGGGCGGCGCCGGGGGATTGGGCGCGGCTGCTGGTTCGCAAGATGGACATGGTGTGGAATCGGTACGAGGTGTCGGACGTGGAGAGTCCGGTGGTGTACCGTGCGTACTCGTGGGTGTTGCGGTTGGTGGGCGTGTGGCACTTCGGTGTGTTGTGTCCGCTGGCGGTGTTGGGCGTGGTTGTGACGTGGTCGTGGCGTGGGCGGCTGTGGGTGTTTTACGCGCTCATCGTGTCGATGGCGTGCGCGGTGGCGGTGTTCTATGTGCTTGCGCGGTATCGGTTTCCGCTCGTGCCTCTGTTGATTCCGTTTGCGGCGGTGGGTTGTGTTCGGTGCTGGGGGCTGGTGCGGGCCGGGGCGTGGCGGCGGCTGGTCTGGCCGTTCGTGGCGGCGTGTGTGGTGGCGGTCGTCGTGAACCGCCGGGTGCATGATGAGCGTCGCTTGGATGCGTTGGCGCAGATGAACGCGGGGGTTGCGCTCGGGCAGTTGGGGGATATGGAGATGGCGTTGCGGTTTCTTCGTCGGGCCGTCGTGATGCATCCGACGTCGGCGGAGGCGGAGTTCAACCTGGGGTATGGGTTGAGTCAGGTGGGGGACTATCGCGGCGCGATCGAGCGGTATCGGCGCGCGCAGGCGTTGTGGCCCGGGCTGCCGGGGGTGGATTATCTGATGGGGGTGGCGTACGACGGGTTGGGACGACGTGAGGATGCGTTGCGACACTATGGCCGGGCGGTTGAGGTTGATCCGGCGGACGAGGCTGCGCGTGATGCGGTGCGGCGGTTGTCGGGCGATGGGGGGTAGTCGATCGACGTTGGGTGTTAGGGTGGGCCGCGTTTGGGGTGTGGGGTTGGGGCGTCCGTGATCATGTATCGGTTGGCTCCGGTTGTGATTGGTGTGATCGGGGTGTTGTGCGCTGTCGTGTTGGCGCGGCGCGGGCTCACGCGCGACTATTCGCTCGATGCGTTCGTCGCGAGCGACGACACGGCGTATGACGTTTTCCGGCGGT
>JBHHVO010000365.1:0-3171 GCA_046754365.1 Phycisphaerae bacterium
GGTCGGTCGGACGCGGGGGATCGAGAGGCGGAGCGTGTTCGGCGGGGTGTCGGCGGTCCACGTGCGGCGGTCGGTCGGCGGTCGGCGGGTGGTCCGGAGCGGATCGTGTTGACGGGGAGGTTCGTGTCGGACGGATGGATTGCGGCGCATGTCCGGCCGCTCGCTCTGGCGGGTCGGTGTGGGCGGATTTGGGTTGTGACGGATCGTCCGATGTTGCGGCTGCCGAAGACGACGTATGTATGTCCGCCGCGATGGCTGCAGCGTGTGTTGGGCCCGGCGCCGTCGCGATCGTTGTATTGCGTGATGACGGCGGTGCGTTGCGGGGCGGATTGGGTTGGTGGGTTTCACTTTCTGCTCAATGGGGTAGCGGCGCTGGCGGCGGCGCGGCTGGCCGGCGCACGGGCGATGTATTTTTGCGTCGGCGGGTGGACGGAGATAAGGGGCGGCGGCGCGCGGTCGGAGCATCGGTTGTTCCACCGGCTGGGGCGGGACCGGCCCGGGTTGCAGCGGCGCCTGGTGGGCATGATAAGGGGTGTGGATTTGACGTTGACGATGGGCCGGGGCGCGCGGCGGTATCTTGAGCAACAAGGCGTCGGCGGGCGTATTCATGTGATGCCCGGGGGGATCGACGCGGAGCGGTTTTGTCCGGGGGGCGCCGGCGCGGCGCGCCGATTCGACATGATCTTTGTCGGGCGGCTCGTGCCGATCAAACGTATGGACGTGTTGCTGCGCGTGGTCGCGCGCGTTGCGGCGGCGCGGCCGGGGACGCGTGCGGTGATCGTGGGCGACGGGCCGTTGCGCGCGGTGCTGGAAGCGGAGGCTCGTCGGTTGGGGATTCGTGAGCGGGTTTCGTTCGTCGGTCATCAGTCGGACGTGGCGTCTTGGGTTCGTCAGTCGCGCGTTTTCGTTTTGACGTCGGATTCTGAGGGTTTGCCGCTGTCGGTGATGGAGGCGATGGCGTGCGGGCTGCCGGTGGTGGTATCGGACGTGGGGGATGTTCGGGACATTGTGGAGGACGGGGTGAACGGATACTGCGTGCCGCGTCGCGACGTGGAGGCGTTTGCGTCGCGGATCGTTTCGTTGATCGGCGACGGTGCGGAGCGGCGCCGGTTCGGCGCGGCGGCGCGCCGGTCGGCGATGGTGCACGCGACGGAGTCGGTGGCGGACCGGTGGGACGTCGTGCTCGGCGGCGCCGGGCGCGGCCGTGCGTCGCGGTCGGACATGGGACGCGGTGGGTCGCGGGTGTTGCAGGCGGTTCCCTGATGATTCGCGCGGTACCGGATCGATAAACGTGCTTTTCCAGCGCGCTTCCCCTAGGGTCGGGGGTTGGTGACGCGGTGTTGTGGCGTGGGTCGTTGGCGCGGCTCGAAAGAGAAGGGCGGCAGACACATGGCGGAAAAGTCCGCGGCACACGAAGTGCACCTTGATCGTTTGTTTTCGGCGAGGCGTCCGCGGTGGTTGGTTCGCGTGGCGGCGACGGTCGTGTGTCATGCGATCGTGGCGATGTTTCGCGCGGTTGCGGGGTTGTTGGAACCGGTTCGCGCGGCGCGGCGCGTGGTGGACACCGGTGGGTCGCGTTGTCGCGGCGGGCGCGCGTGTCGTCCGGCGCGGATCGTGTTGACGGGGACGTTTGCGGCGGACAATTGGCTTCGCGCGCACGTGTTGCCAGTGGCGGCGACCGAGCAGTGCGCGCGGGTGTTTGTGGTATCGGACCGGCCGTTTCTGCCGATGCGGAAGGTGACGTATGTGTGTCCACCGCGTTGGCTTGTTCGTGTGGTTGGTCGGACACCGGCGCGGTCGGTATGGTTTGTGTTAACATGTTTGCTGCGCAAGCCGGATGTGGTGGGTGGTTTTCATCTTCTGTTTAATGGGCTGGTGGCGCTGGTGACGGCGCCGGTTGTCGGCGCTCGGGCGGCGTACTTTTGCGTTGGTGGTTGGGCGGAGGTGATCCAGGGGGGTGTGCACGGGGGCAACAAGCTTTTCAACCGGATCGGGCGCGACGACCCGGTGTTGGAGGGGGCGCTGCTTGCGCTCGTGAAGCGGTTCGATCTCATTCTAACAATGGGCACGGGGGCGCGCGACTTTTTCCGGGCGCGTGGTGTGTCGTGTCGGATCGAGGTGATGTCCGGGGGGATCGACGATCGTCTGTACGCGCCGGATGGATCGGGGACGCGGTACGACATTGTGACGGTGAGCCGGATCGTGCCGGTGAAGCGGATGGATGTGTTTCTCGACGTGGTTCGGAAGGTGGCGGAGGCTTGTCCCGAGGTGCGGGTGGCGGTGGTCGGTGACGGTGAGGCGCTGGCGGCGGCGCGTCGTCACGCGGAGGCGATCGGTGTGGCGGATCGTGTGGTATTTGCGGGTCGGCAGGGGGATGTGGGGCCGTGGCTGGCGCGGTCGCGTGTGTTCTTGCTCACGTCGGATTCGGAGGGGTTGTCGCTGGCGCTCATGGAGGCGGGGATGGCGGGGCTTCCGGCGGTCGTGTCGGACGTTGGTGACCTGGGCGACCTCGTGGCGGACGGTGTGAACGGGTGGTTGATTCCACCCGGAGCGGTGGATCGCTTCGCGGAACGCGTTACGGCGCTGCTGTGTGATGATGCGCTTTACGCGCGGTGTGCGTCGGCGGCGCGCGAGCGGGCGCTGGCGCACTCGGTGTCATCGGCGACGCGGCGTTGGATGGATGTGTTGAGTGCCATGGGTGTGGCACGGGGTATGGTGGACCGCGACGGGGCGGCGGTGCCGGAGACGGCGTGGCGTGTGCCGTCGCGCCGGGCGCTGTGGCGGGCGTCGAAGCGTATCATGGGGTCGCGGTACGTGGCGCCGGTGTCGCTGCTTCCGCCGCAGGTGTGGCTTGGTCGTGAGTTCCGTCGGGCGTTGCGGCGTGTTGAGTCGGCGCAATTCTGGAGTCGGGACGAAGCGACGGCGTATCAGTTGCGTGCGTTGCAGCGTATCGTGTCGCTGGCGTACGACGGGTCCGTATACTACCGGGAGTCGCTTGGGGGCGTGGGATTTGAACCGGGGGATTTGCGGACGCCGGCCGACTTGTCGTCGCTGCCGATGATCGACGCGGATGTGGTGCGGGCGCACGGGCGTGACATGTGTACCGTCGCGTCGGTGGACGAGGTGGCGGATTATGTGTCGACGGGCGGGACGGGCGGGAAGCCGCTCCAT
>JBHHVO010000366.1:0-3165 GCA_046754365.1 Phycisphaerae bacterium
ATCACGGCCGCCGGAAGTCTCATGGGCCGGCGTTATATTCCGGCCATGCCCGGGCATGCAGCGGTTGCCGCGCGCGTTCAAACGCCACACCATCCCGATCGGCGGCCGGAGCGATCGCGGCTCGCGTCGGTTTCGCGAGACACGCTTGACCGTGCGATGCCGGTTGGACAACGTGTTGCATTCGTTGGCGTGCGACGGCATCACCGCCCGGCCGAGCCGGGCGGTCGCCCCCGGCGGTGGTTGTCGCCGGGTTTGCACACAGGCAGACAACGACACGACAGAGAGCCTCGAATCCGCTACGATACGCATACTCCGGAGCTTGCGCCGCTGACTGGTATGCCAGCGCACACAAGTAACACGGCCTATGTATGTATGACTGCGGATGTATCAAAATCATCATGAGTAACCCAGCAATGTTCGGGGATATATCGCCGTTCGGGACAAGCTGCCGCAGGGCCGGCGTGCGAAGCTGGTTGCGGATTGCGGAGGTTGGTCAGCGGCATACGCCCCGACGAGATGCTGATTGGGAGCATGTCGCACGGCTCGGGGGAGCCTTGTGCTCGACGGTATTGCGGTGTTTGGTGCGGCGGGTTGCCCGCGGTTTCGGCGTGGCCGGGCGAACGGCAAGGCAAAGGGCGACGCACCGGTTGGTTCTCCGGCCAGAAACAGAGTCCTAACATGAAATTTCGCTTCAATCGACAGGAACTATCTGACGCGCTCGGCGTGATCGGGCATGTCGCGGCACCGCGTACGACCAAGCCGATGCTGCAGTGTGTGCACATCAAGGCGCACGGTGACTATGTCGTGCTATCAGCGACGGACCTCGAAGTGAGCGTACGGTGCGTCGCGACGCAGGTTGAGGTAGAGCAACCCGGGGTTGCACTCGTCGGGGCGGAGACGTTCGGGCAGATTGTTCGCGAGTGCACGGACGAGCTCATGGGCGTGGAGCAGGATGGCGATCTGCTGCACATGCGCGGCGCCGGCAGTCACTTCCGCGTGGTAACGAAGGATCCCGCGGAGTTTCCGCCCGTGCCAGAGATGGAGGGTGACGCGGACTTTACGGTGGACAGCACCGGGCTCCATCGGCAGGTGGAGTGGACCGTATACGCGGCTGCGCGAGAGAACACGCGGTACGCGATCAACGGCATTCTCTGGGAGCGTACGGCGGGGCGTTTGACGCTGGCCGGTACGGATGGGCGGCGCCTTGCGTGCGCGACCGGCGACGTCAAGGAGGGGGAGGGCGCATCGGACGCGCAGGCGATCGTGCCCGCCCGGGCGATGGGGCTACTCGCCCGCCTTCCGGTGGATCCGGATGGCCAGGTCGCCGTGAAGATGATGAGCAACCAGCTCGTGCTGCATGTGGGGCGCTCGACGATGAGTACGGCCCTGGTCGAGGGACAGTTCCCGAAGTACACCGATGTGATTCCGGACGACTGTGACAAGCACGTGGAGCTCAACACACTGGAGTTTCAGAGCGCGTTGAAGCGGGCGGCGCTGCTTACGAACGAGGAGTCGAAGGGCGTTCGTCTCTCATTTGGCGAGGACACGCTGACGCTGTCGAGTCGTGCGCCGGAGACCGGCGAGGCGACGATTTCGATGCCGCTTACGTACAAAGGGGCGCCGATCGAGATCGGGTTTAACCCGACGTTCCTCCTCGATGTGCTGCGCGTCGTGCACACGGATACCGTGCGTTTTGATTTCCGGGACGGTGCCCGCGCCGCCGTGATCCGGCTCGGGGACGATTTCGTATACGTCGTGATGCCGGTGAACCTGTCGTAGGCCGACGCTGCCGGCGTGGGATCCGCGTCGCGGCGTGGTCGTTGGTCTGATCCTCGGTGACGGGTGTTGCGGTCATGGGCTCTGAACGACTCGGCTGGCTTCAGCGGAACCGATTCCGCCCGAACCGCGCGCAGCGTATCGGATCATTAGCAGCCGGCATGCTCGAGCGGCTCGAGGATCCGCGGCGCGGGCGGTCTGGCGCGATGGCCGACATCGCGGCTGCGCTCGGCGGGCTCGTCGATGAGACGTTTTGCCGGCACTGCCGCGTAGCCGGTGTGGATCGCGGGCGCGTCGTGATTCACGTGGATCGAGACGATCTCGTGTTTCCGATGCGGGTGCGGTGGCTCTTGCCGCTTCGGGATGGGCTGTCGCGGGTCTACCGTCGCGGCGACGGGGTGTGGTCGATCCGGTTCGCGTCGGGGCGTGACGGCGTGCCGATAACGTATCAGGGGGCGATATGTGGTGGCGACGCCGCGGGTGCGGGCGACATTGAGTGACACGAGGGTTATGCAGCGCAGCTACGACGAGTCAAGCATCACAGTTCTCGAGGGGCTCGAGGCCGTTAAGCAGAATCCCGGCATGTACATCGGCGGGGTCGGCAGCGCGGGCCTGCATCATCTCGTTTACGAGGTGATCGACAACGCCGTGGACGAGGCGCTGGAGGGCTTCTGCGACAGCGTGCTCATTCGGCTCAACGCCGACGGCAGTTGCACCGTGGTGGACAACGGCCGCGGGATTCCCGTCGGTCCGATGCAGCACGACAATCCGAAACTCAACGGCCGGCCCGCACTCGAGGTCGTGATGACCGTGCTCAACTCAGGGGGCAAGTTCGACAGCAGCAGCTACAAGGTCTCGGGTGGGCTGCACGGCTTGGGCATCAGCGTCGTCAATGCGCTCAGCGAACGGCTCCGGGTCGAGGTACATCGCGACGGCAAGACCCACACGATGGTGTTCGAGCGGGGGGAGATCGCCCAGGGGCTCGAGGTTTCGGAGGGTTCGGAGAAGACCGGAACGAGCCTCGAATTCAAGCCGGACCCCGAGGTGTTCACAGACTGCGAGTTCAAGTACGAGACCCTTCAGAACCGCATCCGTGATCTCGCGTACCTCAACAGCGGGCTGCGGATCCGACTTGTCGATGACATCCACGGCCGGGAGTGCGACTTCTGCTTTCAGGAGGGCCTCAAGGACTTCTGCGTGCACTTGGCCGGCGGGGCGGAGCCGCTGCACAAAGGCGTGATCTCCATCGCCGGCGCGGAGGACACGTACGGTATGAGCGCGGAGGTCGCGCTGCTCTTCACCGACAGCTACACCGAAAATGTGTTGTGCTTCGCGAACAACATCCACAACATCCACGGCGGCAAGCACATGTCGGCGCTCAAGGCCTCC
>JBHHVO010000367.1:0-3106 GCA_046754365.1 Phycisphaerae bacterium
GGAGCCGACGACCCGCTCCTTGGAGCGGATGACCCGCTCCTTGGAGCGGATGACCCGCTCCTTGGAGCGGATGACCCACTCCAACGCCCGCGCGGGCGGCCTGGCGGCGCGAAACCCGCGTTTTCACGCCCGTACGGCGGGTTTCGGCGGGTTCTCGGACGGTGCCGCCGCGCGGCGGGATGTCGGACGTCGCCGGCGGGCGTTCGGACGTTGCCGCCGGGCGCTCGGACGTCGCCCGCGGGTTCTCGGACGGTCCCGTCGCCCGACCGCACCGGCGGCGTGCGTCCCGGGGCGTTGCGCGTGGCCCGCGCGTTGCGGGTCGGCCCCGCGTTGCGGGTCGGCCCCGCGTTGCGGGTCGGCCCCGCGTTGCGGGCGGTGCCCGGGGGTGCGGGCGGTGCCCGGCGTCACGGGCGCGCGGCGGCGTCCGCGGTCGCGAGGGTCTCGAGTTGTGGATGGACGATGCGTTGGTTCGGTCGGGTGAACGTCGTCGCCGCGACGTGCTTGACCGGCCTGGCGGGGACGCCGACGACGGTGGTCATCGCGGCGACGTCGGCGATCACGACCGCGCCGGCGCCGATCGTCGCCTCACACCCGATCCGGACGCTTTGGATCACCGTCGCGCCGATCCCGACGAACGCACCGGACTCGACGGTGACGCGGCCGGCGAGCCGGGCGCCCGGGCAGACGTGGGTCGCGGTGCCGATCATGGACTCGTGGTCGACGATGCACCCGGTGTTGAGGATGACGGAGTCGCCGATCTGACAGTGGGCCGACACGAGCGCCCCGGCGGCGATCACGACGTTTCTTCCGAGCGTCGCGCTCGGTGCGATGTTCGCGGATGGGTGGATCGCGTTCACGAGCTCGACACCGCCGGCGTCGAGCCGGTCGGCGAAGTGACGCCGGACGCCGTTGTCGCCGATCGCGACAATCGCGTGGTCGGTGTGGTACTCGCGCCGCAGCCTCGCGATGTCGTCGATGGTGCCGATCACGGGGATGCCGTCGACACGTCGGCCCAACACGTCGGGATTCGAGTCGAGGAATCCGAACGGCTCGTAGCGACCGGCCCGCAACAGGATGTCGAGCACGACGCGGCCGTGGCCGCCGCACCCGACGATGAGGCACCGTTGCGGTGCACGTGTCGGCGTCGGGTGGGTTTCGTACATGGCCGGTCGATCCGTCGGTCCCGGTGTCCGGGTCCGCGTACCCCGTGCGGCGAACCTGTGGGTGTTATCGGCGTAGTGAATCGCGGGGACCCACCTTTTTGTCGCGGGGTGACCGCGGGCCGGTCCCGGCGCCCCGCGTGGCGGGGGCCGACGCCGCCGGATCGGGCGGATGTTCCGAATCGCGGCGCGCACGGGGTGATCCGACGACGCGATCCGCGGGGTCGGAATCGGATCATGCCCGACGCTCCGAGCGGCCGATTGACGTGCACGGGGGACCGTTATACGCTGCCGCGCGCGGAAGCTGTGCGTGTGGTTGTATCACAACCATTTGCCGACAATGGACTTAACGATGAAATCCGCTGCCGATCGCCGCGTGGGGCGGCTCGTGACCCCGCCGTTTGCGGTCGCCGTGGTCGTGTTGGGCGCGGCGGCGGTCGTGTCCGGGCCGGTGGCATCGCGGCTCGGGTTGCGGCAGCCGAAGGCGCCGCTGCCGCTCCGGCGTCCGCTCGACGCGCTCGATGCTGACAGATTGGGGCCGTACCGCCTCGTGCCGACGCGCGGGCGCGACGGCCGGGTCATCGATGACGGTCGCCGGGTGCTGGACGGGCTCGTCGTGGAGCAGCTCGGCACGGACGCGTACTTGTCGTGGTCGCTCGAGGACACGAGCGTCCCGCGCGGCAACCCGCTGCGGTACGCGACGCTCTTCGTGACGTACTATACCGGGCCGCACCACCTGGTGCCGCACACGCCGGATGCGTGCTATCTCGGGCAGGGCTACCAACCCGCGCAGCCGCACGAGACCATGGCCGTCGACGTCACGATGCACGGTGGATCGTCATCGATCCGACTCCCGATCCGCGTGTGTACGTTTGAGAAATCGGGTGTGTTCAACTGGGAGCGCCCGTCGGTCGTGTACACGTTCCACTGCAACGGTCGGTTTGTGGCGACGCGTGAGGGGGTACGTTTGCGGGTGACGGGCCTGGGGAACCGGTACGCGTATTTCAGCAAGGTGGAGGTGAGCTTTCCGCGGGCGACGCGTGCGCAGACGATCGACGGCGCCCGCAAGCTCCTGGGGTTCGTGCTGCCGGTCCTGGTCGAGAGGCACTGGCCCGACTTCGACGCGGCCGAGCGCGCCGCGCGCGAGGCGGGTTCGTGACCGACCGCAAGCCGGCCCGGATGCGTTG
Source organism: Phycisphaerae bacterium (assembly GCA_046754365.1). GTDB lineage: Bacteria > Planctomycetota > Phycisphaerae > UBA1845 > UBA1845 > JBHHVO01. The sequence goes on from JBHHVO010000367.1 coordinate 2,348, forward strand.
GCGCGCGGGGCAGTGGATACGTCAACGCGCGACGGCGTGGATCGAGGCGGACGACACACCGGGTACGGGCTGAACGGGTCCCAGCGGTCGGGTCGCTCGGCCAGGCCGCGGGCGGCCCGGGAGCGGCTTGCCGCACGCGCCGCACGATGGGCATGCGACCCGCTGGTTGACGCGCGATGAACGCCGGTTCCGGGCGTCGACGCGGGTGAAAGGACAGCGATGGCGAAACGACTGAACAAGCGTGTGGTGTTCGCGCTCTCGGTGGCGGGCTTTGGCGTCATGATCCTGCTCGCGGTGCTGATGATCCGTCAGCTCCAGCAGAGCGATCCGCAGCAGCATGCCGCCCGGGCGCAGGCCCATGAGGCGAAGCGCGAATGGGTCCAGGCGGCGCGGTTCTATCGCCGCGCGTGGGAGGTGAGCGAGGACGCGGACTACCTGGTGCACCTCGGGCGCGTGCTCGTGAGCGCGAATGACCTGCGCGGCGCGCTCGGGGCGTGGCGGGAGGCGATCGCCCATGCGCCGGCGCTGATCGAGGCCCGCACGGCGCTGCTCGAGGTCCTGCTCGAGGTGAGCGAGTGGCAGGGCACGGTCGGGAACTGGATGGACGTGCGCGAGGCGGCCGATGGGATTCTGGCCGTCGATCCGTCGATCGCGGCCGCGTACCACGCGCGTGGCCTTGCGCTCGTGAACCTGGTGTCTCAGGATGCGTCGTACGCCCGCGACGGACGCGCGTCTTTGGAGCGGGCGGTCGAGCTGGCG
>JBHHVO010000368.1:0-3104 GCA_046754365.1 Phycisphaerae bacterium
GGGTGAGGATGGTGAGGCGCCAGACGGCGCCGCGCTCACCGACGCGCAGCGGCTCGATCTCATCACGTTTCTTCACGGCTGGTACGGTCTCGGGCGCGTGCGCATTACGGGCGGGGAGCCATTGCTGCATAAGGGCGTGGTGGCGCTCATTGCCGACATCCGTCGCGCACTGCCGGACCTGTCCCTGGCGATGACCACGCACGGACGGTTGCTCTACCGCAAGGGGTTCGAGCTTCGCCGGGCCGGACTCGATCGCTTGAACGTCTCGCTCGACTCACTGGACCCGCGGCGCTACCACGACATCACCGGCGGTACCCTCGCCGACGTGTTGGCGGGGATTGAGTCCGCTCAGTTCGTCGGCTTCGATCCACCCCGCATCAACACCGTGGTCTTGCGCGGCGCCAACGACGACGAAGTCGTCACGCTCGCACGCTGGGCGCTGTCGAACGGTTCGGAGATTCGCTTCCTCGAGGCTATGCCGATCGGCGCCGGCGCCGCCGGTAACCGCGAACGTTTCGTCAGTGGTGCCGAAGTGCGGGGCCGCCTCGCAACCCACTTCGAGCTCACACCCCTGCCGCGCGACTACGGCGAAACCGCGCAACGATTCCGCGCCGCGGCCGATGATTGCGAAGGCGTCATCGGCCTCATCACGCCGGTAACGGACGTGTTTTGCGGTCAGTGTCGCCGCATCAGGGTCACGGCCGATGGACGCCTGTTTCCCTGCCTTCTGGATGCGCGCTGTGTGGACCTGCGGGCCGCGTGGGCACAAGGACGATTCCAACCGGACACGGCCGCGTCGCTCATCGAGGCCGCCGTACACGACAAACAGCGGATCGGACCGCAGATGCAGCCAACGCAGATGGTCGCGCTCGGGGGATAGACCGTGCCCGCCCGCGCCGGGGAGATAGACCAAGCTTGGCCGCGCTGGAGGGATAAGCCACGTCGCACCCGGCTCGTACGCTGACACCATCCGTCAACCCATCGCCGTATGCACGAGCACGTCCGGACCACACGACCGCCCCCCGCACACACCCTGTCGCCGGCCCCAAAAAAACGGCTGATGACAACTGCCGTCAGGGACTTCAATCTTCAACCTTCAATCTTCAACCTTCAACCTTCGACGAATCACCGTCGCAGCGCGACCCACCGCCGCGGGCTACGGCTGCGGCACAAGTGCCCGCGCCGGCGACGCGGGGTCAAGCGCTACGGCCTTGCGGGCCATGGTCGCCGCGGTGGCGGCGTCGCCGATCTTGTGGGCTGCGGCGGCTGCGCTCGCGAAGTACGGCGCGTGGTCGGGCATAAGCTCGGTCAACATGGTGTATTCACGAAGTGCCGCGGCCGTGTCGCCGAGTTGCATGCTGACATCGGCGAGCGCCTCATGCAGGTTGGTTGCAAACGGGTTGACGTAGAGCGCCTGGCGATACCAGTATTCGGCGTCGCGCAGGCGGCGTTTTCGGGTGTAGATGCGCGCGATGCTGGCAGGCACATCGGCGTCGTGTTCCTCGGTCCGTGCGAGTTCCAACAACTGGGGCAGGGCCAGATCGTCGTCGCCCCGCTGCAGGTACACGCCGGCCAACCCGCGCCAACTCGCCGGGTCCAACGGACAGAGCCGCTGGAGCCGCTGAAACGCCTCGACGGCGTCATCGAGTTGGTGCCGGCGCAGCGCGATTTCGCCCATCTGCCGATGCGCGATCCAGGCGTCCGGATCGATCTGCGCGAGTCGCTTGGCGATCGGCCAGGCCTCATCGTCCAGGGCCGCCTGCGCGCGCCTCGACGCCGCGTGCGCCGCCTGACCGGCCAGCACCCGTAGCAGCACGTCGAGTGCGTGGCGGTTGCGCTCGTCGAGCGCGAGCGCGCGGCGGGCCGATGCGAGCGCGCGTTCCGCGTGCCCCTGGTCGAACTCCGCGCGGGCGAAGCGCCCGTGGACGGCCGCGTTGTCGGGCTCGGCTTGCGCGAGCTCCCGGAGCGCGGCCACGTCTTCCGGCGGCGTCAGGTCGAAGCCGATCCGGCGCAGCTCGCTCCGGGCCCACGTGTGGAAGTCCTTGTCGAACGCGTCGACGTCGATGCCGAGGACATCGGTGAACGCCTGCGCCTGCGTGCGCCGTTCATGGAACGCGTGTAGCATAGTGTTGATCACGTCGTACCCGAAGCGTTGGACGATGTACTGGCACATCCATTCGCTCTGCGCATACGCCATCTCCCGATCGGTCGGGCGCTGCGGGCGCATGAACCCCCAGTCGATCGACGTGAGCGTAAAAAGCTCATCGCGCCGCGCGGCCTCGGCGAGCAACCGCCACCAACCGAAGCTGCGCGGCGTGTCTTCCTGATATACGGCCAGCCCTTCGGTAAACCAGTGGGGTATGCGGTTGTCCGTCGCGGCGAGCGTTACGGTGTGCGTGAACTCGTGAAGCAGGACCCGGGCGAAGTTGTACGGCCCCATGAGGTCGGGCGCCTCGCGCGGTGATGCCAGCGCGATGACCCGTCCGGTACACGCCCCGACCGTGTGGATCCATGGCTTGCCCGTGATCCGCACACCGAATGCGCGATGCGTGGGGAAGAGTTCGATGATGGTCTTGTCGGCGAGCGTGGTGGCGTAGTCGCCGGTGACGTCGTCGTAGATCTGCTCGAGGTATTCCGCGACGTACGGCCCCAGCCCTCGATCGCGGTGCTTGTCGTATTTGATCACGAAGTGCTCGGTCTCGTGCTTCGAGAACGCATCCAACGATTCGAGCAGCTCGAGCGTGAAATGCGTGCGCGCGTTGTACTCGTCCAGCGCCCACGCCGCTTGCAGCGCGTCGCGGGCCTTGGCCTCGACGCCCCATTGCATGTAGAGCATGCCCAGCTCCGTCCGCGCGTTCGCGTCCGTCGGGTCATATTCGATCGCGCGGCGGTACGCCTGCTCGGCGGCCTCATACTGCCGGATGCCGCCGAGTGCGTCACCCAGCGTGCGGTAAAACACCGCCGAACGCGGGTTGATCGTCGACGCGCGCGCGGCCATGCGCCGCGTCGCTTCGTCGTCATACCGACACGCACTCGCGCCGGCGCTGAGCCCCATGGCCGCCAGGTCGTTCGGGTTGATCGAAAGCGCCCGCGCGCACATGGTG
>JBHHVO010000369.1:0-3088 GCA_046754365.1 Phycisphaerae bacterium
CCGCGACGGATCACGGCAGCGATAGGCTCGAAGCAGCGTGTGCGCATGCGTCAACCCACTCGACATGCTCCACCCACGACACCGCCGCAACCGGAACGGTGCGTCGCCACGAAGGTAGAGCCGGCGAGCGTGGCGCCTGCGAACCCTCTGGCCGACACGGCTCGCGCGGTGCCGGTCGCACGGCCGCTCACCGGACCACCACCGCCACCCGCCGTGCCCGCTTGCGCATCCGGCGGTGCACTTCAAGCCCCAGGCCTGGCGAGTCCGTACGGTCGGGCCGACCTGGCCACGCCGTACGATGTACGCCGATTGCCTACGGACGGGTTGGCGATCGCGTCGGCCGTGTGCGGCGTTTCGGCGTTCATACCGATCGTGTCGCAGATGGTCGGCCTCGGGCTCGGGGTGGGGAGTCTCGTGCGCATGCGTCGCGCGAGGCTTCGTGGCCGGCCAATGCGCGGTGCGGGCTGGGCGTGGACCGGGATCGTGAGTAGCGGCTTTGTGTTGATCGGCTGGATCGCGGCCGCCGGGCTGTTGCTTGGCGTGGCGTCTTCTCTTTCCGAGTCGACCGCCGCGTTCGACGCGTTTACGGCGATGCCGCGATAGCCATGCCGCGGCTCGGCGCCGAACACGCGTTCCCCGTACGACAAGTGCCGCCTAATCGTCGGTCCGCGTGTTGCGGTACCAGACGAGTCGATCGTCGCTCAAGCCGCTGCCGCTCCGCCTGTCGAGCGTCGCGATGACGTCGTCCTTGCCATCCGCATCGAGGTCCACCACGAGCAGTGTGTTGATGTTCGTGGATGTGTCGAGCACGGTGAGACCACCAGCCGGGCCTGCGCCCGTGGATTGGGTGGGATCGGTCGGGTCGGCCGGTGTATCCTGGATGATGGTGTTGGGTTGCCACGGCGACAACACGGTGTCGGCGACGGTGCCGTCATACCACACGACGGACCCCTCCGCGGCAACGACGACCTCGATCTGACCATCGCCGGTAAGATCACCGACGCTCACGCCCTCCGGGACCTCGGTGTCAAACTCCACGAGCGTGAACACCTGCCACGGGAACGCGAACCGATCGGGCAGCGGATCGCCACCGGGAAAAATCGGCTCGACCGCGAGCGTGTTCGGATGGCGGAACCACTGGACGATCTTGCCCGCGGTGGACCGGACGATCACATCGACCGATCCGTCCCCGTCCACATCACCGACCTCGAGCGTGTCGGCGTTGGTATCGAGCGTCGCTACGGGCCGGTGCTCCCAGTTCGTGGCCCAGAGACGGAAGCCGTCGCTCGTACCCGCGGCGACGGCCGTCGGCCCTTGCGCCCCGCCCGGTGTGTGTGGCACGAGCGGGTTGCGTGCCCAGGCGACGTTCGCGCTGATCCGGTCGGTGAACGTGTAGACCATGTCCAGGTCGCCGTCTTCGTCCACGTCGAGCAGCTCCACGTCGTTGACCTGCGGCAGGTCACCGTCGATCGTGACCGGTGTGTTCCAGGCCGACGACGTCTCCGCGAGCGTCGGGCCGGGGTTGATGTAGAGGTCGATCGTGTTGATCGGCGGGTCTTGTCCGAACGTCTCGCAGCCGGCCGTATTGAGTGCCACAATGATGTCATCACCGGGCAGGCCGTTGACCTCGCCCACGGCCAACGACGTGAAACCGGAACGCTCCGGCGACATCTTCGACTCATCGAAACTCACGGCCTCATTGCCGGGGTAGTGGCTGTGCGGCGTGATCGGATCGCTCGACGGGAACGTGTTCTCTATGAACATCTGCGACCATCGATCGCCGTCGGCGATCAGGCCCGCGTTGGCCGGGTTGAATAGCACGATGATGCGCCCGTTCAGCACGCCGAGCTCGGTCGGTTCACCGAAGTCGTCGCACACGCCGGGCAGGATATTCCCGCATTCCACCGAGATCACGCACGCCGGATCCGTGTCGCAGGCCGGGTTGCACTCCAGATCCGTCGTGCACGCCGTCGTCTCCGGCGGGCACTCCGTGGCCTCACCGGTGGCCTTGACGAGGATGACGACGTCAAGCCAGTCATCGTTGTTGATCTGCGCGAGTTCGACACCCGCCATCACCGCGATCGGCGTCGTGCCGCCGAGCGACACCGTCTGGAAGAAGATGTTGCCCGCCGCGTCGCGTCGCTGCAGGTGCAGTTGCACAGGTTGCGATTCATTCCACGCGCTCACCAGGTCCAGCATCCCGTCGTGATCCACGTCGCCGGCCACGACGAACTTCGCCCCGGCCGTATCCTCCTCGACCGGGTCGATCTGGAACGCCGTAAAGAAGCTCTGCGTCGCCTCGGCCGACGTCTCGACGCCGGGATCCACGATCCCCCCCGTGCCGCCCGGCGACAGCGGTGCATCGGTGAATGCGCTCTCGATCGCCACGATGCCGTCCGTCTCGGCCTTCTCCACCGCCGTCGGGTCAACCACCGTATCGCACCCGAACACGACCGCCAGCGCAACCGCCGGCGCAAGGCGCCTGGCTACCGTTTGTTCCGTCATGATGTACTCCCGTAACGACGCCCGCCCGCCGCGCGACCGGCCGACATCGGTACCGCAAGACTCTCCACGATTATCGGTTCGCCACCGGGGCGACTTGCGGCTGACACCCGTCGCGGACACCGACCGTGCGTGGCCGCGGCGAGATGTTGCTCCAGCACCATGCGCCGACGTAGGATGACCGCAGCGTCGCGACCGACGTCCCATAACGATGGATCCCATGGCGCAACCGGAAAACGTACGATCGTCCGCCGAGTTCCTCGCGCTCGATGATCAAACCTTGCTCAGCCAGTGCGACATCGACACGTACCGCGCGAGCGGGCCCGGCGGGCAGAAACGCAACAAGACAAGCTCGGCCGTGCGCCTCCGCCACGGACCCACGGCGTCCATCGTCACGGCCAGCGAGGATCGATCACAGCACGTCAACAAGGCCCGCGCGCTCCGCCGGCTTCGCGAAGCCATCGCGCTTACCGTTCGCGCCCCGATCGACGCGGCCGCGTATGTCCCGAGCGGGCTCCTCGCGACCTGCATTTCGGCGTCGGGTCGGCTCGGCCCTCGTCGTCTACCGTGAGCACCGGGATCCGAT
>JBHHVO010000370.1:0-3083 GCA_046754365.1 Phycisphaerae bacterium
GTCCAACAATCGTCCAGCAAGTGTGGGAACTCCGCTGCGAGCGACGCGTTGCGCTCGAGGTACCCCTCCATCCCCTCGCACCAGCGAAACAGACGGTTCCTCGCGCCGGGTGGCGTGTCGCGGTAGTGCCATCGCTGTGGATCGCAGATCACCCACCGCACGCCCGCAGACCGCAGCCGCGAAACCACCGTCTCCGGCGTGCCCCATCGGTCAAAACGACCGCTCACGATGTCGACGCCGCTGCCCTCCAGGTAGAGCCAGTATTTCGATCTGTGGTACGTCGCGAGCGGCTCGGCGATCACCGCCGGACCTCGGGCGGCCGCAAACGCGCACGCGTCGGCAATGCTGCTGCGGTGCCTGGTGAGCTCGTGTGCGCGCGTCAGCGACGGCGCCACGAAAACCAACGCTACCGCGCCCGCCACGACCGCCTTCCCACGATGGCCGAGCCCACACGAACGAACGATCCACGCCGCGCCCACGGCGGCACAAACGCACAGGCTCGGAACGGCCACCGCCAGCGCCCGCGCAACTGTGTCCGGCTGCAGCACCACCAAAGACACCGTCACCAGAACCACCAGCGCCGGCACCCGCCCGATACCCCGCGCACGAACCGCCACGCCCACACCCAGCAGCGTCAACACCGCCCCGGCCGCGCCGTGCCAGTGGACGAAATACCCGACATAGGTCGCCGTATTCTCGATCGGCGATACCGGATGCCGCGCCGTGTCGATCGCGCTCGTGCTCAGCACCATCGATAGCCAAGTCCACGTCGCTTGAAAGTACGTTTCCAGCGGAAGGAAGCTGTCGGACAGCCACGCCACAAGCCGCGCAACCAGAAACACCAGTTCGATCATCACCGCGGGCGCCGCAACCCCGCACGCAAGCCAGAGCCAACCACGCACCGACCGGCGCAACCACGCCCACCGCGCCACGCCGGCGGTCCCGCCACGCAACGACATCAACACCTCCGCGAGCATCACCACGCCGGGTACGAAGACGTAGCGGTAATGACACGTGACCGCGTAGCCGAGCGCGATGCCCGCCAGACCATACGTCCGCCTCAGCGGCCACGACCGTTGCACGCCCACGATCCACAGCCAGAGCCCGATCAGTACGAAGAGTCCGGCCGTCGCTTCGGCGAGTGCGCTGCGACAGTAGAAAACATGGTACGGCGATACCGCCAGGAAGAGCGCGGCGCACACACCGACCCCCCGACCAAACAGTGTCGCGCCGATGGCATAGATCATGATCACCGCGAGTGTGCCGCTCACTGCGTTGACGACAAGAAGTGCCGCCGGTCTGTCGCCGACCGCGAACATCGCCAGCGCACCGAGCAGCGTGTACCCCTGGCTTGGCTTGGTATACCGCGTAATGAAGTCGACCCCGAGCGCATCCATCCGGCCCTGTAGCGCCGCCTTGTCGCCCCGCGCCGCGGCGCGGAGCGCCCGACCGTCCGTCAGGACCAGCGCGCAGCGGTGCCACAGACGCGCGTCGGCGACGTACGCCCCCTCATCGTCGAATCGGATGCCGACACGCTCGACGTCGTGCAGCCGGAGCGCACCACCCGCCACAACGACCGCCGCGAGCGCTCCAAGCATCCACCGGTGCGTCGACACTATACGAACCTGATGTTGCGCGCCGCGAAGACACACATCCGAAGCAGCAGCCAGCCATGCCGGAAACGAGAGATGTTGGTCTCGCCGTACACGCGCGCCCCGTAGTGAACCGGCATGTCGACGATCTTCAGGTGTAGGCGCGCCGCACCGAACAGCAGGTCGAAATCCCCGAACGGATCCGACCGCCCCAGCGACGAACCGCCGGCGACCATGCGCTGGTAGTCGCCGCGCGTCACGACCTTCGTCCCGCACAGCGTGTCACGAAACCGTTGATGCAGCAGGTAGGTGAACACGCCGCCGAAGAACTTGTTGCCCAGCAGATTCAGAAACCGCATCGCGCGGTGCGCCATCGGATACACCATCCGCGACCCGTTGATGAACTCCCCGCGCCCGCTCGCCAGCGCATCGAAAAACGCCGGCAACTCCTCCGGCGGCACGCTGATGTCCGCGTCCAGGATCATCAACACGTCACCGGTCGCCCGCTCGAACCCGACACGCACCGCGTCACGCTTCCCCGTGCCCGGCTGCCGCAGACACGCCAAACGCAGCGGACCCCTATACGCGCCCACCACCTGCCGGATGCGGTCCCACGTGTCGTCCGTGCTCCCGCCTTCCACGAAGATCACCTCCTGGCGCGCCGCCATCTGGGGAATCCGCTTCAAAAGCGGTTCGATGTGACCCGCCTCGTTCCGCGCGGGCACCACGATCGAAACGCTCCGCGGCCGGTCCCGCTCGATCACACCGGGATCCACCGAACGCGCCACAATCACATAGTTCAGCCCCAGGTGGTGCACGCCCGGGAGATTGCCGACAACGCGATTCAGCAACGCACTCACAACCGGCACATACACCGGCGCGAGCGTAAGCCCGAACTGCGTTACGGTGTCAAACCCGCTCAGCCCAAGCAGCCGGCGCGTCTCATCCGACGGCAGCCAGTTCTGTATCGGACCCGGCGGCTTGACCCCCAGCCACTCCGCCGCCTTGAGCGCCGGCTGCCACACCCGGCTATAGTGCACGATGATCACCCGCGTACGGGCGTGACAAACCGACTGCAGCGCCTTGAACAGCACCCCGACGTCGTAAACTTCCCCCAACGTCTGGCAAAGGATTACGTAGTCGAACGTGTCGCCGATCGCGGCGACATCCTCGCCACGCATGTGGATGAAACGGAGGTGTGGATGGCGCCGACGCGCCGCTTCCAGAGGACGCGGCCGCATGTCCACCCCGACACCGACCGAAGGCCGCAATCCGGCCAGCAGCGCGCCCGTGCCGCATCCGATGTCAAGCACCCGGCTTCGCGCGGGCACGATCCGCCCGAGCCGCTCCGCGATCCGGCGGCGGTAATAGCGGGCCAGCCGTGGTGGCGTGTCACACCCGGTCCGCTCATACGCCGCCACCACCGACCGCCGCCACCGAGCAGCCGGTGACGATACATCCGCCTCAATGCACCCGGACAACGAAGGCGCC
>JBHHVO010000371.1:0-3069 GCA_046754365.1 Phycisphaerae bacterium
ACCTTGACGGCGCGGTCGACGTTTTCGACTTCGCGGGGTTCCAACGCGCGATGACGGTGCCGGATTAGGGATTGCGCTGGCCGGGATGGGTTCGTCCCCCACGCTTCGGTGCGCGAAGGATGGGGCACCCAAGCTTGACAAACGCCGCTTCATAGATGGGGCACCCGCGCGCGAAGGATGGGGGACCCACGCATGGCCTGCGGTACTTCCTTATGCCTGTCGCACGTTCGTGCGCCGTCAATTGGCGATGCGCGCCGGGTGGTGGCGTTATTCGACGGTGACGCTTTTGGCGAGGTTCCTTGGCTTGTCGACGTTGCAATCTCGTAGGACGGCGGCGTGGTATGCGATGAGTTGGAGGGGGATGGATGTCAAGAGGGGTTGGAGCGGTTCCAACGTGTCGGGCACGTAGATGACGTGGTCGACGGCGGACGCGATCTCGCGGTCGCCTTCGGTGGCGATGGCGATGACGGCGCCGCCTCGGGTCTTGACCTCTGCGATGTTGCCCATGAGTTTGTCATACTGGGTGCCGGCGGTGGCGATGACGACGACGGGCATACCGTCGGTAATGAGGGCGATGGGGCCGTGCTTCATCTCGGCGGCCTGCATGCCCTCGGCGTGGATGTAGCTGATTTCCTTGAGTTTGAGCGCGCCCTCGAGGGCGACGGGGTAATTGAAACCGCGTCCGAGATAGAGCCAGTTGTCCTGATCGACGTAGCGCTGGGCGACGGCCTTGGCCTGATCGGCGTGTTCGAGGATACGCGTCATCTGGTCCGGGATTCGCTCGAGTGCGGCGAGGAACTCGGTGGCGCGGGCGGGTGACATGTGCTTTCGGCGGCCGAGGTAACATGCCATGAGGGCGAGGACTGCGACCTGGCCTGTGAAGGCCTTTGTGCTGGCGACACCGATTTCGGGTCCGACGTGGAGGTAGACACCGGCGTCGGTGCCTCTTGCGACGCACGATCCGACGACGTTGACGACGCCGAGCGCGAGCGCGCCTCGGTCTTTGGCCTCGGTGAGGGCGGCGAGTGTGTCGGCGGTTTCGCCGCTCTGGGACACGGCGATGACGACGGTGGCGTCTTCGATGACGGGGTTTCGGTATCGGAACTCGCTGGCGTATTCCGGTTCTGTAGGGATACGCGCGAGCTCCTCGAAGAGGTATTCGCCGACGAGGGCCGAGTGCCAGGCGGTGCCACAGCCGGTGGTAATGATGCGTCTTGCGTGGACGAGGTCTCTGGCGCAGTCGACGAGTCCGCCGAGATGGACGGCGCCGTGGGTTTTGTCGATGCGTCCTCGGAGGCAGTTTTCCATGGCTTCGGGCTGTTCGAAGATTTCCTTGAGCATGTAGTGCGGGTAGCCCGCGAGCTCGATCTGATCGAGCGACCACTCGACCTCCTCGGTCTCCTTGGGGATGGGTATGGCATCGAGGGTCATGGTTCGGAGGCCGCCGGCGGTGAGCACGGCCATTTCGCCGTCGTTGAGGAAGATGGCTTGGGACGTGTGGGCGAGCATGGCGGCGGCGTCGGACGCGACAAAGAACTCTCCGTCGCCGACGCCGTTGATGATGGGACTTCCCTTTATGGCGGCGACCACCGTGTCCGGCTCGTCGGCGGAGACGACGGCGACACCATAGGTTCCGGCGACCTCGTGGAGCGCCCTGCGCACGGCGTGTTCGAGGTCGCCGTCATGGAACCATCCGATGAGCTGCGTGAGCACCTCGGTGTCGGTTTCGCTCTTGAAGTCGACGCCCTTTTGTTGGAGGTAGGTTCTTAAGGCGCGGTAGTTTTCGATGATGCCGTTGTGGACGAGCGCGATGCGGCCGGTCGCGTCGGCATGCGGGTGCGCGTTGAGGTCGTTTGGCGCGCCGTGCGTGGCCCAGCGGGTGTGGGCGATGCCGGTGGTATGGGCGGTGGAGAGGTCGGCGTTTTGTTCGAGGACGAAGACCCTTCCCGCGGTTTTGGTGATGGCGACGCCGGTTTCGTCTACGAGCGCGAGCCCGGCGGAGTCGTAGCCACGGTATTCGAGCCGGCGGAGCCCCTGGATGAGGATCGGCGCCGCGTGTTTACTGCCTACGTATCCAATGATTCCGCACATGGTTTGCCCCTGCGCTAGGTTCCGTCGATCGGTTGGCGACACGTTCGGTCCGCCACGCGCGCAGCGTAGCCGCCACGACATACTACGTGCGTATTATCGGTTCGGGTCGAGCGGGATGCAAGCCGATTCGGGGATTGAGCGGTGGGTGGGACCGGGGCGGGTGCGGCGGTGGTTTTCGCGAGGGCGAAACCCCGGTTTCCGGGGCGCGGCGCGGTCTGGTCGGTGTTGACCTTGCGTCGCGGTCGGCGGAGCGGGGTCCGTGGCGAGACGCGCGGCGGAGCGGGTCACGACACCGCGGGCTCGGGGCGGCGCCGGTTTGGCGATTCGGGTGCGGAGCCGTGCGGGGCGCCGGGACGCGCCGGCCGCCGTCCGGTCTGCGTGAGCCGGTGGTGGCTTCCGCTTACGCATGGGTTCTAGGATAATGGGGGCATGCGTCGCGGCGTGGCAGCAGAGATCGACCGGCTTCGCGAGGAGATTCGTCGCCACGATCACGCGTACTACGTGCTGCACGAGCCGACGATTTCGGATCGGGCGTACGACGCGCTGTTCGCGGCGCTGTGCCGGCTCGAGCGCGAACACCCACACCTGGTCACGCCGGATTCGCCGACGCAGCGCGTGGGGGGCGCGCCGATCGAGGGGTTTGAGCACGTCACGCACGCGCCGCCGATGCTGTCGGTGGACAACACGTACGACGAGCAACAGCTTCGGGCGTTTGACGAGCGCGTGGCGCGTGGGCTCGGCGGGGCGGCGTACAGCTACTTCGTGGATCCGAAGATCGACGGTGTGGCCGTGGCGCTCACGTACGAACACGGTGTGCTGGTACGGGCGGCGACACGCGGCGACGGCGTTACCGGCGACGACATCACGCACAACATCCGGACGATCCGGTCGGTGCCGCTGCGGCTCCTCGGGCCGGATGTGCCGGGCGTGGTCGAGGTCCGTGGCGTCGTGGGGCTGGACGGAGGTGATCATTCGCCG
>JBHHVO010000372.1:0-3058 GCA_046754365.1 Phycisphaerae bacterium
AACCCGCTGGATGTCCGCCGTGCTGCAACTGCTGATCGCCATGACGGTCGCGACGCTCATCGCGGCGAGTCGCGGTGCGATGCCGCGTGACCGGCGACGCGTGATCACGCGGCCTGTCCCGTTCAGGATCGTGCGTCGCGTGTCGCGGTCGGCAGTACGCCGTGTGTCACTTTCGATCGTCGGGGCGGTCCGACGGCCCATGTCACATTGCATCATGTCATTCACCTTCCGCTGAGAACCACGAATACCCAATACCCCAGTCGCGTCACCAGGGTCGATGGTCCGTTATCGGGCATAAACCGGCGATTTGTACGGGAAAAATCGATACAATATACCCATCTTCATGCCTGCGTGTGGGTATTGGCAATACAAAGCTCGGCTTGTATGGCGGCGGTTCGCAGTGCTGGGCGCAGCGCTCGTCACGGTTGGATCGCGTTCATCGTGGCTTGACGGCGTGCACGTCGTCGGGTAGGGTGCTCGCGGTCCATGGTTGGACCGGTACCGGGCAACTGCCCTTTTGGTCGGTGCAGCGCGGGCAAGCCGGCGCCACGCGGTGGTCGGCAGTGGGCGTTCCACTTCGCGGCGGAGCGTTCAGGCCTCGGCACCGGCACCGCCGCCGCGGTCCTTTCGTCGCTCTTGTGGGCGTACGTGCAGCAGCATGTGGGTAGGCGACTTCGGCGCGTTTCGTGGATGCGCGACCGCTAGGCGCGTCAGCGCCAAGGTGCGCTGGTCGGTGCGGGGATCGGCGAGTTCGGCGTTGGCTGCTGACTGCCCGGTGGTGTAATCGGTAACACACCAGGTTTTGGTCCTGGCGTTCCAGGTTCGAGTCCTGGCCGGGTAATGTCAAGGCGCATCCGCGTGGTCCGGCGGACCAGAGAGGCGGGAATCGCGTTGCCGGATGTGACGGCGATCATCCTTGCGGCCGGCAAGAGCACGCGGATGAACAGCGACCGGCCCAAGGTGTTGCACGACGTGTGCGGTCGGCCGATGCTGCACCACGTGTTGGCGGCCTGCCGCGACGCCGGCGCGGATCGGCTCGCGGTGGTCGTGGGTCATGGACGCGAGGCCGTGATCGACGCGATGGGTGGCGCCGGTGGCATCCGCTGGATCGAGCAGGTGGAGCAGAAGGGCACGGGTCATGCGGTTCAATGTTGCCGCGCGGCGCTGGCCGACGCGACCGGCAGCCTCCTCGTGGTGGCGGGCGATATGCCGCTCGTACGTCGGGCGACGCTCGCGAACCTGTATGAGACGCGTGAGCACAACGGAGACGCGGCGGTGATCGCGACGACCGTGCTGGAGGACCCGACCGGTTACGGGCGGATCATCCGCAACGCGGACGGTGGGTTCGAGGCGATTGTCGAGCATCGGGACTGTACGCCGTCGCAGCGGGCGGTACGTGAGGTGAACCCGAGTTACTATTGTTTCGATGCCGCAAAGCTGTTTGCGGCGCTCGATGACGTCACGCCGGACAATGCCAAGGGGGAGTACTACCTGACCGACGCGGTCACGCAGTTGCAGGCGTCGGGGGCTGGGGTGTCGGCGATCCCCGGCGTCGCGGCGGAGGACGCGATGGGTGTGAACTCGCGTGTGGATCTCGCGTCGGTCAACCGCGTGATGCAGGATCGGATTCAGATGGCGTGCATGCGTGACGGCGTGACGATCGTCGACCCGGACAACACATGGATCGAAGTCGATGCGGTCATCGGTCGCGACACGGTCGTCATGCCGTTCACTTTTGTCGGCAGCGGCGCGCGGATCGGGTGCGGGTGTCGCGTCGGGCCCCACGCGTGCGTGGCGGCCGGTGATACCGTGGCCGACGGTGCGGTCGTCGGTGCGGCGTCTTGTCGGGAGGCGGGTGAGTTGCGATGACAACACATGACATTCCGACGGGGCCCCGCATCAACGGTCTCCGCATTTTCGGTGGTACGGCGACGCCCGAACTCACGCGGCACGTGTGCGCGTACCTGCACATGGAGCCGGGCACCGCGAGCATCAGCCGGTATCCGGACGGGGAGACGCTCGTCAAGCTCGAGGACGACTGTCGCGGGCGGGATTGTTTCGTGATTCAATCCACGTGTCCGCCGGTCAACGAACATCTCATGGAGCTCTTAATTCTCATTGATTCGCTGCGGCGCGCGAGCGCGCGACGGATCACCGCCGTCATCCCGTATTACGGTTACGCCCGGCAGGACCGCAAGTCGGAGGGGCGCACGCCGATCACGGCGAAGCTCGTGGCGAACATGATCACGACCGCCGGCGCGGACCGCGTGCTCACGATGAACCTCCACGCGGATCAGATTCAGGGGTTTTTCGATATCCCGGTGGACAACCTGACCGCGGCGCCGGTGCTCACGGAGCACTTCTCGACAAAGCGTCTGAGCCGCGCGGTGGTGTTGTCGCCGGACGTCGGCAACATCAAATACAGCGCCGACTTTGCAACGCGCGTCGGGCTGGACCTGGCGATCATCGACAAGCGCCGACTCTCCGGCGAATCGACGCGCGCGACGAACATCATCGGAGACGTGAACGGTAAGACGGTGCTCATGTTCGACGACATGATCACCACGGCCGGGACGGTGTGCGAGGCCGCGCGGCTCGCGCGGAAGCACGGCGCCGCGGGCATCCACGTCGGCGCCGCGCACGGTGTGTTTGCCGGGCCGGCGTTGGAACGATTGCGGGCGGCGGAGTTGGATGCGGTCGTGGTGACCGACACGATTCCGGTTCACCCCCAGGTGAAAAGCGAGCTCGCCGGGTTGACGGTGCTTTCCGTGGCCGACCTGATCGGTGAAGCGATCCATCGGATCCACGAACACCGGTCGGTGAGCGCCTTGTTTTCATAGCTTCGTGGGATTCGCGGATAGGAAAACGGCATGGAGGAAATAACGCTTGAGGCCGCGGTTCGGGTCCCCGGCGGAACGAAGGTGGCGCGCTCGCTTCGGCGCGCCGGCCGGCTACCGGCGATCATGTATGGACACGGCGAAACGCCGCAGGCGGTGTCGCTTGCGGCCCATGACGTCGAGGTCGCGCTGGCGCACGGACAGCGAACGCTAAGCGTGGC
>JBHHVO010000373.1:0-3050 GCA_046754365.1 Phycisphaerae bacterium
CATCTCCTATGACTTCAACGACGCACGCGACCTGGCGCTGAATCGCAAGGACGACATCGGGAACTGGCAAGTGTGGGTGTTGCGGCGCGGGCGGCTTATCAAACTCACCGACGATCCATTCTGGAACACGGCTTCTGACATCAACAACCACGGCGAATGCTGCTGGATGGCCGAGAACTTCCCCATCACCAACATCTACTACATGCGACGGATCCGGACCGGTGAGGCGGACTTTGACGGGCATATTGACCTGCGGGACTTTGCCGCGTTTCAGAACTGCATCACCGGCCCGGGCGATTTCGACGGGACCGAGGGCGGCTTCGACAGACTCTGCGACTGCCGCTTCCTCGACATCGACCACGACCGCGACGTCGACGCCGAAGACTTCGCCCTCTTCCAGCCCGCCATGGACGGACCCCTGTGACCCGCACCACCCGGCACCGGGGCGTCCCGTTCCCCGTGACAACACCGACGTCGAGCGCGGGCCGCGCGTGCTTCTACGGAATCGTGCGGCCCGGGCGCGCTCTCGGCCGACCGCGCCGTCGCCCGACCGGCGTGCCGCTGGAATGTGGGATGCGTTCACGCGCCGGCCGGTCGGCCTATTGCGTGTCGTGCGTGCCGTCGTCGGTCCGGAAGTTCCCGGTCGTCTGGTCGTAGTACCACCCGCCGTCGTTGTCGTCCACGTTGTCCACCACGTTCGAGCTGTCGTACGGGTTCGGCGGGATCGCAAGGATATACGGTCCGTAAATGTACGCACCGGTCTTGGTCGCGCTCGTGTTGTGGTTCACATCACTGTACAGCGTCATCACGTTCGTGAACGTCGCGTACGGCGGGTAGTTCCCGTTGTGTTGCGCCTTGTAAAGCTCGATCTGCCCCCGCATCGTTTGCAGATTTGACGACAACGCCGCGGCCTGCGCATCCGACGAAGCGCTCGAGAACTGCGGCACCACGATCGCCCCCAGAATCCCGAGGATGATCACGACAATCATGATCTCCACCAGCGTAAAACCGCGCCCGCGTGTGTTCCCCCTGTGTCGATGTTTCATGGTCTCACCATCTCCAAGCTGGACACGTTCACCGTCACCGCTTGCGCGAGCCGTAATCGGCGGGCGCAGCACCCGCGCGCCGCGCACGGCGCGCGCCGAGACGCTGCGCCACACCCACCGTACGATATCGGGTACGCCGCCGCGCCGCTTGACTTGTCCGATCTTCGTTACACCGCCCCGACCCGGATCGCCGGACCAACGAGCCCCCGCCGCGCCCGGCCGCCACCCGCCGGCCCAGGGGCGTGGGACCGCTCGGCCCCGACCGGTGCGGCACCGCGATTCGCGGTATATCGGACCATGCAATTTCGAAAGCCCGCGCTTTCCAAAAAATCTTTTGAAAAGGCGCGACTTTCGAAAATACCGCCGCCGCACAACGCCCCGTTCAACCACCGACCGGCGCGCCAGGCACGTCCGAAAACCCATCGGCGCCGGCGTTCGGCGTGTCACCCTCGACCCCATCAACACGGCCACGTTCCGGCGGCGGCATCAGCAAAACTGTAAACGCAATCGCCGCGAACACCCCGCACAACCGCGCGCGCCGCGTACGCCGCGAATAATGCGGCTCATGGATGATGAGCATGCCGCCGACCGCGACAAGCGACAGCGCGAGCAACGCAAACGACGTGGCCCCGCCGAGGAGACTCACCATCGCCGGGGCGCCGACCCATACCACCAACGCGCCGAAACCGACGATCCGCGTCAACACGACCGAGCCGACCAGCGACCGGCTCGCGACGCGGTTGAGCAGCACTTGTTGCCCGTACGCCGCCGCGAATCCGATGGCCGAAAGACCCGCGAGCACCAGCGCGTCGGCGCGGGCGGACTCGGGCCGGCCCATCGCGCGAAGCATCATCGCGCCCATCACGACAACGCCCGCCGCCGTGCACGCGACACCGAACCCGCCGATCGATCGTAGACCCGATCGCCGGGTCCGGTTCCCGGCCAACACACCCGCGCCGAGCGCGATCCAAGCGGTCCACGCCGGCCGGTCACTCCGGCCCGGCGCGTCCGCCGCCGTGTGCAGCCACACGGCGACCGCGGCCGCGCCGCACAACCCGACGCAAACGACACCCGCGCGCAAGAGCGTCGGCCAGCGGTCACTCCAGATCGGCAGCGGCGCGGCCTCCGGCTGTGGGTCGGACGCGCCGCCGCGCACGAGCCGGGCGCTTGACGCCGCGGACGCGATCGCCGCAAGCAGGGCCGGCACCGCGGCGGCGAGCAGGAGGAGGTTGTGATCGGCGATCACCCGGCCGAGCCAAGCCGCGGCCGCGAGCCCCGCGCCGACGCCCGCGAGTATCCATGCGGTGGCGTCGGCGTTCCATCGTCCGTAGGCACAGCTCACATGGTGCACGCACGAGATGCAGAGCCCGAGGGCCGCGCACGGCCAGATCACCGCGACGAACCCGCACACGCACTGTACGACCACGAGCGGGGGCCACGACCAGAGGAAGTTGTCGCGCAGCCACGCGTACCAGATGTGGCATGCCTCGAGCACGGCGGGCTGGAGCGCGGTGAGCACACCGGCGGCGAGTCCGATGACCGAGAGGACGGTCCAGTAGAGCGACAGGTCCGGGTCCTTCGGGACGAGCGGGATCGGCGTGGTCGTCGGTCGGCGGTCCCGCGCGAGGAAGCGATGCCACGTCGCGGCGCAGAGCCACACCGCGAGGCGCTGCGGCACGCGAAGGCCCACCGCGAGCGCGACTACGGCCGCCGCGAGCGCCGCGCTATGGGCCGTCGGCGCGCCGTCGAACACGGTGGTGAGGCGCGCCGCGGTCGCGTGCACGGTCATGCCGACGGCGACACCGATGAGACCGGCGACGAAGAGCCCGCAGCGGACGGGCGAGACCCACGGGCGCGCGTTGCTCGTGGTCGGCGTGGTCGACGCGTGGCCAGCGGCCGCCGGGCGGGCTGCACCGCGCGGCAGGTCGGGGTTGGGGTGTCGCCGTGGGTTTGGGTCCATGGATGCGGGCCTCGTGCCCATGATGTATCCGCGCGGACGGGCGG
>JBHHVO010000374.1:0-3043 GCA_046754365.1 Phycisphaerae bacterium
CCGGCTCGCGGCCGGGCTCTGAGGGCGCGCGCCGCGACCGTCACCGCGGCGGCGTAAGGTGTTGTAACCGGACACGGCGAGGTGACTCGTAGCGCAGGCTTCCGGCGTGCACGAGGCGCGATCACGGTGCAGGCAGGATGCCTGCGCTACCGGTTTGTGACGACGTTGCGGCGCGCCGTCGGTCGCGACGCGCGCTCAAAACACGCGGCGGTGACGCGCGGATGGGATGTCGAGTTGCTGGCGATATTTGGCGACGGTCCTGCGTGAAATCTTGACACCTTCGGCGTTGAGCTTCGCGGCGACCTGATCATCATTGAGCGGGTCTTTCGGGTCCTCGGCGGCAATCACGTCGCGCACGCGGTACTTGACGCTGCCCCAGCTCGCCGCCGTACCGTTGCCGGTTTCCGTCCCACCGGTGAAAAACGACCGCAGGGCGTAGATGCCGCGCGGACACTGCATGTACTTGTCCGCGACGGTTCGGCTGATCGTCGACGGGTCGCAACCGAGTTCCTGGGCAAGATCGCTCATGCGCAAGACCGTCAGCCCCTGCGGTCCGATCTCGAAGAACTCCCGCTGGTGCGTGACAATCGCGTGGGCCACCTCGAGCAGGCGCGTCCTGCGAAACACCACGGCGTCGATGAGCGCATTGGCCGCCTCGACGTGTTTCCGCGCGAAGTCGCGCGTCTCCTTGCCGTCCTCCTTGGACTTGGCCATCGCGAGCACGGACTCGGATACCTTGAGCTTCGGCGTGTTGCCCCACGCGAGCCGAACCTCGAGATCGCCGCCCGTCTCCGCGTACTCAACGATGACGTCGGGCCTGATCGTCGGGACGCCCCGGTCGCCGACGAGATAACCCGGGTGCAGGCACAAACTCGACCGCATCGCCTTGATCGCTTCGTTGATCTCGCCGACCGAATAGCCCGTGGCCTTGGCGACCGCCGGCAGGCGGTTCCGCGCGATGTCCCCGAGATGATGCTCGATCAGCGCTCTCTCGATCCGGTTGTCGCCGGGCAGCGCGTCGAGCTGCAACAGCAGGCATTCCACCGTGTCGCGCGCGGCGATGCCCGCGGGCTCGAGCCGCCGAACCTCCGTCAGCGCGCGCTCCAACACATCCGCGACTATCGGTGGCCGGGCCTTTGCGCCGATCTCCTCGAGCCCGACACGAAGGTAGCCGTCGGTATCGAGATGTTCGATGATCGCGACGCCCGCGCCGCGGACGGCGTCATCGACGTCGACGAGCGCCCACTGATCAAGGAGAAACTCGTGGAGCCCGACACCGCGACTCGCGGTGTTCGCCATCGCATCCATCTTCGCGTCGCGCTCACCGGTCGCGGCGGCCCGTCGGACCGGGACATAGGGTCGATCGTCCAGGTCCAACCCGTTGTCGCGCGCGAACCGGTCAAGCCGCCCGAACCCACGTTCCTCCGCTTGCGTGTCCCCGGCGACGACGCCATTCGCGCCGTCTTGGGTCGGGGCATCCGGCCCCGCATCGCCGGTGTTGTCGGGCTCGGCGAGCTCCAGTGCGGGATTCGCTTCGAGCGCGTCGGCGATGTACGCCTCGAGGTCGGCGACCGGTTTCTGCAGGATGGCCATCGACTGGATGAGCTGCGGCGTGAGCCGCTGCTCCATCTTCATGTGCATGCCCAGCGATTGCGACAGCATCTGCGACATATGAGACGTCCATCCTACGTCCGGTCGACGCGACGGCACGCGTCCATCGACCCACCACGAACTGCGCTCATTATACCGCATGGGCGCAGCGGCGGCACGAGAAATGCTACGAAGTTTCGGCAGGTGGGCTAGACGGCGCTGCGGTCCCGTATCGCAGCTTCGAGCATCGAAAGGCTTGCGTATTCGAGTTGCGACCCCACGGCGAGTCCCCGGGCGGGCCGTGTGAGTTTTACGTTTAGGTCTTTCAATAACCCTTGAATATGGAGCGCTGTGGCGTCGCCATCGAGCGTCGGGTTAAGCGCCAGTACGATTTCGTGCACTGACGCGGAACGCGAGCGCGTTACGAGCGCATCGATCGTGAGTTGCTCCGGACCGATGCCATCCAACGGGGCGATATGCCCCATAAGGACATGGTACGTACCGCGAACGAGACCGGTCACCTCCAGCGCGATAAGGTCTTTGGGTTCTTCGACGACCCAGATCTCGCTATGGTCGCGTCGAGGGTCCGCACAGATCGGGCACGGATCGGACTCGGTGAGATTGAAACAAATAGAGCAGTGGGCGATCTTGGTCTTGACGTCGAGAATCGCCTGGGCGAGCGCATCCGCGAACGCCCGGGGTTCACGGAGTATGTGAAACGCGAGTCGCTCCGCGCTCCGCGCGCCGATGCCCGGTAGACGCTGGAGCTGGGTCTTAAGGCGTCCGAGCGATTCGATCGGTTCCGTGCCCACCTGGCTTACCGTTCCCGTGCGCCGTACCGCACCGACGCGGCCACAACTACGTGCTGGGTCCGCCGAGCATCTCGTTGATGCCGGGGAGGTTCAGACCACCGGTCAGGGCGGCCATGTCGGCCTTCATCGCGTCCTGCGCCTTGACGACTGCCGCGCCGACCGCGGCCTTGACGAGGTCCCCGAGCAGCTCCACGTCCTTCGCGGCCTCGGGGTCAATCTTGACATCGACCAAGGTGCATCGACCGTCGACGACAACGCGGACCAAGCCGCCACCGGCATCGGCGTCGTAGCGTTTGTGTGCCAATTCCGCCTGGAGCGTGGCCATCTGCTCCTTCAGCACCTTGGCCGACTTCATCAATCCCGAAAGGTTGCCGAGACCTCCAAGCATGAGCGGTTACTCCGTGACCGAGTCTTGGTTCGCATCCGGTTCGGTCGTGACGGACTCGACCGGGTCCGCCCCCGGCGCGCCCGATGCTCCAGCGCCGACATCAGGCTGCATCGGGCCCGCAACAGGCCGGACATCGAAGAGCGTGCCATCTACGGCGTCCCTGACCCGCTGTACGAGCGGATCGGCCGCCACGTCCTGCCATTTGACCGAGCGGCGCCGCCGCGCAGTCCGGCGCGGCGGGGGGGCCGGAGGC
>JBHHVO010000375.1:0-3040 GCA_046754365.1 Phycisphaerae bacterium
GGCGCCTGTGGGGCGACCTGAGCCAGGGCCTCGCCAACCTGATGCCCTTCGTCTACCGCCTGCACCACTCCCTGGCCCTGGGCACCGTCGGCACCTGGATCTTCGGCGTCGTCGCCCTGCTCTGGACCTTGGACTGCTTCGTCGGCGCCTGGCTCACCTTCCCCCCACCGCGCCGCCGCGACGCCACGCGCATGCATGGCGCAGCATCCCGCATGACCCGGCCCCTCCACTCACGCAGCACGATGCCGGATTCGGTATCGCGCTGGGGCACGCACCACGCGTCGCCATCGTCAGCGGTTCATCGGATCCATCCTGCCATTTCGGGATTCTCGTGAGTTTCAGCATTTCGCGCATGCGCAGCCGCCGCCTTGCCGGTGGGCGTGTCGTACGCGCGTCACCGCCATGCCTCCCGGTTCGCGAAGGCCGCAGGCGCCGGCGGCGGTGCCATGCCTTGCCACGCGACCGTGTTGCTGCCGGCTCGATGCGTGCCGCGTGTACCCTGCAAGATCGCGGCCACGCGGGGCGTGTGACGTGATGCATGAGATGAGGTAGCATCCGCGGTCATGACGCCATCACGCAAGAAACGCCTGACGGATTATGCGAGCTGTGCCGGGTGAGCGGGTAAGCTCCCCGTCGGAGCAACCGCGCAGGTCCTGCGCGAACTCCCGAAACAGCGCGACCCGAATCTCCTCGTGGGTGTGGACTTGTTCGACGACGCCGGCGTCTACAAGATCGGTCCGGATCAGGCCCTCGTCCAAACGCTCGACTTCTTCCCGCCGCTCGTCGACGATCCCTACCCGTTCGGGCGGATCGCCGCCGCGAACAGCCTGTCCGACGTCTACGCCATGGGGGGCGCACCCGTCACCGCGATGAACATCGTCGGGTATCCCGACAAGGATATACCGATGGCGTGGTTGGGGGACATCCTCCGCGGGGGCGCGGAACGCGTATCGGCCGCCGGCGCGGTCACCGTCGGCGGACACAGCGTCCGCGACACCGAGATCAAGTACGGGCTTTCCGTCACCGGCATCGTGCATCCAGACCGTGTCCTCACGAACGCCGGCGCGCAGGCCGGTGACGCCCTCGTGCTCACCAAGCCGATCGGCAGCGGCGTGTTGACGTCCGCCGCCAAGGCCGGCCGGATCGATGACGCCGAGCTAAAAGAGGCCGTCGATGTCATGATCGACCTCAACGCCGGCGCGTGCGACGCGATGCTCGAGGCCGGTGTCCACGCCGCGACCGACATCACGGGTTTCGGCCTGCTCGGACACGCATACGAAATGGCCGACGGCAGCGGCGTGAGCATCACGATCGACGCGGCCGCCGTGCCGCTGCTCCAACGCACCCGCGAGCTCGCCGGAGAGGGCGTGCTCACCCGCGCGCACCGGGCCACGCTGGAACACCTCGGCGGACGCCTCGATGCGACCGGCGTCGATGAAACGCTCGTGAGCGTGCTCGCGGACGCGCAAACGTCGGGCGGCTTGCTCATCGCCGTGGCCAATGAGCGGTGCGCCGATCTCGTCGCGGCCCTGCGCCGCCGGCACACGACGGCATCGGCGATCATCGGTCGCGTGACCGGCCCCGCGAGCCACGCCCTGCGCGTCACGTAACGTAATCCGTCTTCAGACGCGGCTGAAAACCCGCGCAAGAACCCGAACCGGGAACACGAGCGCACGAACCCGAATCGGAAGCACCCGCGCACGAACCGGAACCGGGAACGCCAGCCCACAAACCCGAATCGGGAGGGCGAAGCTCCTGCTGAGCCCCGGTCCCGACACCGCACGCGGCTCGGCAGGAGCCTCGCCCCACCCGCGGCGAGCCACGCCCTGCGCGTCACGTAACGTAATCCGTCTTGAGACGTGTCTGAAAACCCGCGCAAGAACCCGAATCCGGAACGCCAGCCCACAAACCCGAATCGGGAGGGCGAAGCTCCTGCTGAGCCCCGGTCCCGACACCGCACGCGGCTCGGCAGGAGCCTCGCCCTCCCCACCCGTCGTGCGATAGCGCGGTACGGCGCCGGGTTGCATCCTGCAGTCAGCGCCGCGTCGAAATCACTCCACCCCGCCGCCGAGCGGCAACGGAAGCGGTCCCGCGTTCGTGTCGGCGATGACGCGTTGTCCCGCCCGGCTTTGTGCGAACCGAATGAGCGCCTGCACGGCCCGGGTCGGTGGCCCGGATGTGTACCAGTATATGTAGTGCGCGAGCGGATACCGGCCGCTGCGGACGTTGTCGCGCGACGGTGCGACGCCGGGCGTGTCGTCGTCGCGCGCGACACGCAGCACACGGACGCCGGTCGCGTAGCCCAACGCACCAACACCGATCGCCTGGATGTCGGCGGCCGTGTCGTTGACCACGGCTCGGGCATTCGGAAGCCTCTTCACGGCGGTCGTGTAGCCGCGGCCCCCGAGCGCCCGGTCCTTGAGCACATGGAGCGACCCGGTCACGGCGTCCGGGACGATGCGGTGAATCTCGTCGATCGCAACGCCGAGTTCGTCCCACGCGGCGATCTTGTGGGCGAAGATGTCGCCGATCTGGCCGAGCGTGAGCGACTCGATCGTGTTCACCGCCGGGTTCACGAAGAGCACGACGGCGTCCATCGCGATCGGCGACGCGACGGCATCGGTCTTCTGCCTGAAGCGCACCCGCTTGCGTTCGGCGCCCGTCGCCGGCGCGGGCGACGCCGCGATCGCGCACCGGCCCGCCGCGAGTGCCGCGAGCACCGGCGCGGTCGTCGCATGCCGAACATCCACCACGACATCGGGGTGTTGCGCCGCGTACGCCGCGGCGAGCGCGTCCGTGATCGGCGCGGCCGCACCCGATGCGGCAATGACAATCGTGGTCTTGCCCGGCGGCGTCGCGGCGTCGGCGCCGTCCGGACCGACGACGCCACCCTGAACCATCGCACGGCTGGCCGCTACGCCCCCTACCGCGACGACCGCAAGCACGGCGGCGGTGACGGGTGTGGTCATGCCCCGTGGCTGGTCGTGTCGCATGGTGTGCCCCGATCCATTTCCGTCGGCTGGGTGCCGTGGCCAAGCGG
>JBHHVO010000376.1:0-3036 GCA_046754365.1 Phycisphaerae bacterium
CGCACACGCCCGAGGCTGGCCGACCCAGCGCTGGACCGTGCCCGACGGGCACACGCGCAATGGGCGATGACGGCCCTGGTCTACCGGAAAAGCGTGCCGCGCTACCTCTTGCTCAAGTGGCTCGCGCCGCGGTGGCCGCGACTCTACACGAGCCGGCTCGTACCACTCGTGCTGCGCAACACGCCCGAGCCGCGCCTCCCCACGGCGTCGTGGTTGAGGATCAGGCCCCGACTTGCCGGCATCTGCGGCTCCGACCTCGCGACGATCTGCGCCACATCCAGCCCCTACCTCGCGCCGGTTACGTCCTTGCCGTTCGTCATGGGCCATGAACTCGTCGGCACCGTCGTCGACATCGGCCGGGATGTGACCCGCGCCGCCGTCGGCGATCGCGTCGTATTGCGCCCCGCCCTCGGGTGCACCGCGCGCGGCATCGATCCGCCGTGCGATGCGTGCCGGGGCGGCGCCGACGCGCTCTGCCGAAATGTGACACGTGGTGACATCGCCGAGGGCATCCAAACCGGTTTCTGCCGCGATACCGGCGGCGGCTTCAGCACCGGCCTGGTCGCCCACGAATCGCAGGTCTACCCCGTGCCCGACGACCTGGCGGATGAGGCGGCCGTGCTCATCGAACCGTTCGCGTGCGCGCTGCATGGCGCCCTACGCGTCTCGCTGTCACCGCGTGACACCGCACTGGTCATCGGGTGCGGCTCGATCGGGCTCTTGACGATCGCCGCCCTGCGCGCGGTCGGCGCTCGCGCCCGGATCGTAGCCGTCGCGAAGCACGAACATCAACAGGCCCTCGCCGCGTCACTCGGCGCCGGCGCGTGCCTTCACGCCACCGGCCCCGTCCGCGCGCGATACGCCCGGTGGGCCGCAGCGCTCGACGCGGAAGTGCTCGATCCCCCGCTCGGCAAACCGCTCGTGATCGGCGGCGCGGACGCGACGTTCGACTGCGTCGCGTCCGCATCGTCCATCGACGATGCGATCCGGTTCACCAAGAGCGGCGGCACACTCGTTCTCGTCGGTATGCCCGGCATACCCAAGGGGATCGATTGGACGCCGCTCTGGTTCAAGGAGTTGACCCTCCGGGCGGCGTACGCATACGGACCGGAACGTGCCGTCTCTCCCACCGGACCTACGGAACTCACCGGACCCGGCGCGACCACGGCAACGACCCGATTGGCCGCCGACAGCAACCGCGGCGCCACGCCGAACCAACACCGCCGCGACACGTTCGACATCGCCATCGACCGCTGCCGCCAATGGCAGGACCGGCTCAAGCCCCTCGTCGGCCCACCCTTCGCCCTGACCGACTACCGCGCCGCGTTCGCCGCCGCGCTCAACACCGCCGCAAGCCGCGTCGCGAAAACCGTCTTCGCCATCCAACCCGACGGCAACTGAGCCACCGACGCACAGCGGTCGCTCACCATACCCCTCGTAGCGGCCGGCCCCCGTGCCGGCCGTAGCATCGGATCACGCGCATACTTCCGACACGAACGTCCCGTGCGTTTCGCGTACCTGTCCACCGACCCCCGGGCGCCCGCGGCCAACCACCGGCCCGCCGGCGGGCACGGATCACCCCCGAACAAGCGTGTCATGCCGCGGCAACCACGCCGACCGCGTCTGCGCGATACGCCCAAGCGCACCCGCCGGAACCGTCAGGCACGCGGTCATGGCAAGCCGTCGCGTCAGCGGCGACCGTCGATTAACATACGCCGCCGGACGGGGCTACCGTCGCAACCGATCGACCGAACCGATCGATGCTGCGACCGACCGATCCGACCACCGGCATGCGGGAACTCAATGACCGACGCGAATGGCGCCCCCAACATCCATACCGTCACGGCCGCCGACCCGCCGTTTCTCTTTCACCGCGGTGAAGGCTACGAGCGGCATCGCCTCCCCGTCGGCACGACCGTCATCTACGCCAACCCGCCCAGTGCGCCGCTGCCGGACCGGCGCGCGGCCATCGAAACCGCCATCGACCACCCGCTCGACGCGGACCCCCTCGACGCGCTCTTGCGCCCCGGCATGAAGGTCACCATCGCGTTCGACGACGTTTCGCTGCCGCTGCCGAGGATGGCCAGGCCCGACGTCCGCCAGAGCGTCATCGAGGTTGTGCTCGAACGCCTCGACCGCGCCGGCGTCGCCGACATTGAACTCATCTGCGCTATCTGTCTGCATCGCCGTGTCACGCCCGCCGAACTCAAGCACATGCTCGGGCCCGCCATCTTCAAGCGATTCTGGCCCAAACGTCTCTACAACCACGACGCGGAAGACCCCGACGGCAACGTCGAACTCGGCGCCACGGCGCAGGGTGAATGCGTCGAGATCAACCGCCGCGCCGCAGAGTCCGACCTCATCATCTACGTCAACATCAACCTCGTCACCATGGACGGCGGCCACAAGTCCGTACCCGTCGGCCTGGCCACGTACAAGTCCGTCCGCCACCACCACAACGCCGCCACGATGCTCCACGATTCCAGCTATATGGACCCGCCCAACAGCGCGTTCCACCGATCATGCGAGCGCATGGGCGACGTCGTGGCGCGACATGTCACGATCTTCACAATCGAAACAACACTCAACGGCGACCTCTTCTCCAGCCTCCTCGGCTTCCTGCAAAAACGCGAACACGCGTGGAACATCCGTGACAGGCTTACCTACCACGGTACGCGCGTCGGCCTCGCGATGCTGCCCGCCGCGCTGAGACGCAAGGCCTACAACGCCCTCCCCGCGCCGTACGGCCTCACCGGTGTCCACGCAGGCGACACGACACGCGTCCACGAAAAGACCCTCGCCAACATCGACCGTGAGCAGGCCGTCCACGTCGCCGAACAGGCCGACATCCTGCTCGTGGGCCTGCCGTCCATCGGGCCCTACAACGTCGATTCCATCCTCAACCCGATCCTCGTGCAGTGCCTTGCCACAGGGTATTTCTTCAACTTCTACCGCAACAGACCGCTCGTGCGGAACGGTGGATTTTACGGATACGAATTGGACGAATGACACTTTTTTCATAAACGCCCAAACATC
>JBHHVO010000377.1:0-3031 GCA_046754365.1 Phycisphaerae bacterium
CGATGCTTCGATAGCCGATCCGCGCCAGCACCGCGACGGCGTCCTCGAGCCGATGGGAAGAAAAACCGTTGGTGTTATAGCCGAGCAGCATGCCGGTCTGGAACATCAGCGCCGCCACGGCCCGGATTGCGGCCGCGGCCTACCGGCGCGATTCAGGCGTATCGCATGACGCGTGTTGCGTCACGCGTACGCTTGCGGGTTGGGTGCCCCATGGCTTGAGCCGCGGCGGAGGCGAACAGCAGGCCGGATTCACGTCCTCCACCGCGAAAGAGATGGGCCACCCGCCACAAAACCACTCCCTCGCGGTCGCGGCTCGGTTCGTCCCGCTCGATCGAACGCGTGGCGACGCAGTACTAGCCCGCGTCGGACCGCACGAAACGCGCGGCGGCCCAGTCCACATGATCGGCCTTGTTGCCGTCGGCCGTCTCGCCCGCCCTGAGTGTCAGAAACCTGGCACCGTCAAGCGGCACGCGGATCGAAACCGGCGCGTCGGCGCCGGTGAGCCGCTCGCTCTCGAACACGGTCTTGTCGTCCAGCAACACGGAAAGCACGACGCTGCCTCCGCCGTCCGCATAGCGGCTGACGCCCGCCGTCGCCTCGAACGTCTCGAACCCGCTCGGCACGGCGTAGATGAGCGTCGACGTCGCGTGTGTCCCGATGCCGCGCACATAGTACGCATCACCGAGATGGAGCACGCCGCCGGATACCGACCGGTCGCGCCCGAGCGTGCCCCACCCTTGTTGAGCACGCACCGGCGACAGCGCGCTCAGGTAGCGCACGGACGCGTCGACCGGCATCGGTCGGGCCGTCGCGGTCGCGATGCCGAAGTACACGGCGCAAACAACGAGCGCAGCCACCGACGCCCACGTCGCCCGACAAAACCAGCGAATGAGCCACGAATCGCCCGCCCGAGGGCCGGCATCGTCGGGTATGCTCGGTGCCGGTTCGCGATCATCGCCGCGCGCCCACCGCAGCATGAACGGGCCGAACAACATCGCCACGAAAAGCAGCGTGATCATCCCTGCGATGACCTGGGCCATCCGCTCGACCGACAACACCGCCGTGAGATTCATCAGCAGCAGCACCGACAACAGGAAGAACGCCCGCTCTTTCCATATGTCCGTGACCGCCCACAACGCCAGCAACGCGATCGCCGGCAGCGCGTACCGCTCGTGCATCTCGGTCGGAATGAGGAAAAACGCCACGAACAGCAGACCCGCCGTACCCGACCGCGCGATCGCACCGGGACGACGCGCATAGAGCGTTAGAATCACCGCCACGCACACCGCGTACGCCGCCAGAGACACGCGCCGCAGCGTCAACGCGAGCAGCGGCGACGCGTCATCGGGGAAGCTCGCCCGACCATCGGCCACGATGTGCGCGATAAACGCCGGCAGCCCCGCGTCGCTCGCCTCCGGCGCATCGGCGAACTGCCAGATGTTGTACGCCCCCTTCGCGAGCTCCGGGTATTGCCCGATCACATCGACGTACGCACGCGTCAACACGTCGTCGAACGCGCCCACCAACGCAAACGGCAGGCACACCCACGACGCCGCCACCGTCGCCCCCACGACCAACCGCCCCACACCGCGCCAACGCACATACCGGTACGCCTCGAACACCACAAGCGGCACGAACGCGATACTCTGAAACTTCACCAGCATCGCCAGGCCCACCGCAAACCCGGCCAGCCCCCACCGGCGCCGGTTCATGAACACCAGGCAAAGCAGCACGAACGCGGCGTGGATCGAGTCGATCTGGCCCCAATACGCCGAGTTGTACAGCGGAAGCGGATTCAGCAAATAGATCGCGGCCGCGCCGACCCCGCGACGACCACCCACCAGACGCCGACCCTCCACGTACAGCAGCACGGCGATGACCACATCCGCCAGGCAAGACGGAATCTTCAGACATGGATACAACACCGCATCGCTGGACAGCACCCCGCCCAGCAGCGTCACCGCGTGACCGACGCACCAGAGGCCCAGCACCGCCAGCGGCGGATAGTCACAGAACGCACCCGTCTCGAAGAACCCCCCCAGCCCGTGCGCAACCATACCACGCGTCCAAGCCGCGAACGCGCCCGTGTCGAACGGATCGCCGAGCTCACCGTACAGCAGCAGCCACACACGCACGCCCACGCCGACAAGCAACACGAGCAGCAGCGCGAACACCTCCGACCGGCGGCCACCGCGCGGCCGCGCCGTCACCGGCCGAACCGGCGGCCCAACCCGCGCATCCGGCGCCGATGCAGCCCCGCCGGCGAACCCCCCCCTGTCACCCGGAACGTCTGCCTGCATGCTCATAACGGAAGGGTATCCGATGGACGTGGCGATGTCGCCGTGCCGATCGCCCGCGCAGCGGCTCGGACCGTACCCGGCGCACCATCGCGGAACCGCACGAACCTCGAATCTAGCGCCGCGTTGCGCGTCGGTCGAACAAGTGGGACGAGCCGAGCCGCGACCGCAACCGACCGGTACCGCCGCGGCGAGCGCAACTCGCCTCCCTCCGCGCCGTTACGATCGCGGCTCGGAGTATCCATCGAGTCATGTGCGACGGTGCGCTAGGAATCGTCAAGCTGCAGCGCGCCGCTCAGTACGTCCCCCACGGACACGACGTCGGCGGCGTTCACCTGATCGGGAAACCCGGCCGGAAACGTCCCGTCGAGCGTATCCAGCTCGAGCGACCCGTCGCCATACGACCCCACACTCAGACTCGCCACCACCACACCCCCGATCGACACGTCGTACGCACCGGCCGCCACACCCTCGACCTCGATTTCAAACCGTCGCCGGTCGCCCTCGACGCGGTAACGCACCTCGCCCGCAGCGCCCCCCGCGCCGAACAGGTGGGCCTCAAGCTCGACGTTATCGCCGCCACCATTCGCGTTGTTCCCGCCGCCCGCGTTGGCGTTGCTCCCATCGTCACCGTTGGCATTCACGGTGTCATGGTCGTCATCACCATTGCCATTCCCGTTGTCGTCATCGCCATTGGCGTTGCCGTCGTCATCGTCGCCGTTGGCGTTGCCGTC
>JBHHVO010000378.1:0-3022 GCA_046754365.1 Phycisphaerae bacterium
TGCAGGGGCGGCTCGGCGCGGCAAAGACCCCACGGACAGGACGGCCATTCAGCGGCAGATCGATGCGACGGATCGGCGGATTGGCCAGGTCGTGTAGGAGCTCTATGGATTGACCGGCGACGAGATCCGCATTGTGGAGGAGGCCACGACGTGAGATCTATGCACGATGGATTGACGACCTACGTGCCGGCCGGGTGATGATGTGCTTGATTGGGCGGCCCGCGTTCTCAACGGTGAGGGCGTCCAACCCGTCCGTGTTCGCGTTTTCGACGGCGAGAGCGCTCGGTTACCCCCGGCGAAATGCCCTCGCTTGCTGTCGGCGTTCGGAAGGGCCGTGGTCGGTGTTGGTTTGGGAACGTGCGCTACCGTGACGGACCCCATGCGGTCGGGGTTGTGGCTTCAGGGTGTCCGGTCGGGGTGGGTGGTGGGGTTGGTGTCCTGGGGGGGCTTGTGCATCGACCAGGCGTCGGGGGGGACGGTGGCCGGGGCCTGGCGGTCGTGTGTTGTGCGGATCCAGTAGCCGCCGCGGATGAGGAGGTAGGCGGCTACGACGAGGACGAGCAAGAGCAGTACGACGACGAGGATGAGGAGCGGCAGCGCGTGGACCGCGGCCAGGTCGGCCGGCGGGGCACCGGCGGCGCGGGGCAGGTTGTTCGCGCGAGGGGGGGCGTTTGCGCTGCGTGCGTCGCCGGTGTGGGGTGTGTCGTTGGCGCGGGGCGGGTTGTTCGCGGTACGGGTGTTGTCGGGGCGGGGTGCGTTCGCGCGGCGCGGATTGGTTGCGGGGAACGCGTCGTTTGCGTCGTCGTCGTCGGTGTCGGGCGTGGTTCCCGGCGCCCGGGCGTCGTTGCCGGCTGGGGTGGCGTTCGCGGGACGCGTATCGTTCGTCGGTGGCGTGTGTTTTGCGCGTGCGGGCCCGGGTGCGGGGTTGGCCCGGTTGATGTTGGCGGTATCGCGTGGGTCGGCGGTGGTGACGTGTCCACCGGTGACGGCGGTGTTGGCGTGTGTGTTGCGGAACATCCAGTTGCCCCATGCGTAGCCCAAGAGGAGCAAGCCAAGCAAGAGGATGATCATGCCGACGCGGACGCGGTTGTGCTCTTCACCCGGGATGCCGAGGCTCATGGGTGGGCTCCTTTCGGCCAGCGGGTGTCGCGACCGGCGGCGGTGCCGTCGAGGCGGCTGAGTGTTTCGAAGAGCTCTCGCTGCTTGGGTGTCAAGTCTTTCGGTGGTGTGATGTGCACGACGATGTACTGGTCGCCGCGGCCGGTGCCACCGGGGACGGGCGCGCCGCGTCCTCGCAGGCGGAGTTTCGTACCGCCGGGGGTTCCGGGTGGCAGCGTGACGGTGGTCCATCCGTCGATTGTGGGGACGTCGACCTTGGCGCCGAGCGCGGCCTCGCTGACGGTGACGGGGACGTCGAGGTAGATGTCGGGGCCGCGGCGCGTGAAGTAGGCGTGGGGCGCGACGCGGCAGACGAGGTAGAGGTCGCCTGGTGGACCGCCGGCTTCGCCGGGGCGTCCGTTGCCCTTGACGCGAATCCGCTGGCCGTCGTCGACGCCTGGGGGGATCTTGACCTCGAGTGTATGCGTCTTGGTGCCGTTGGGCCCGGTGCTGAGCGTTACGTGGGCGGTGGTGCCGCCGAGCGCCTGCTCGAACGCGAGGTCGACGTGGTGTTCCATATCGGCTCCTGGCTGGGGTGTGGCGGCGGCGTGGCTGCCCCGGCGTCCGCCGAAGAACTGGTCGAAGACGCTGGCCCGCTCGCCCCGCCCGCCCCCGAACGCGGAGAAGATGTCTTGGAGGTCTTGGATGTTGATGGTGGAGCCTCCACCCCAACTGTACACCTTTTGCCCGCGTGCGTCGGTCTGCCATTCGCCGACACCGGCGTCGCCGAATCGGTCGTAGTCGGCGCGTTTTTTCGGGTCGCGCAAGACGGTGTAGGCCCGCTGGACGTCTTTGAATCGCTGCTCGGCGCCCGGGTCGGTGTTGCGGTCTGGGTGGAACTTTTTGGCGAGCGTGCGGTAGGCGCGCTTGATGTCTTCGGCCGACGCCGACCGCGACACGCCGAGGATGTCGTAGTAGTCTCGCGCTGCCATGCGACCAACACCTTCGTGGGCCCGACGGGGCGACGCGCGCCGGGCGCGGCATTTGGGGCGGGCTCGCGCGTCGCCTGGTTGCCATGTGAGTATAGGTCGGTTCCGCCGCGTCGCCAAACCGGTGTCAGGGCGTTGTGGCGGTGGTGTCGCGTTGGGCGTCCGCGAGATTCCGGGATGGCTGCTTGTGACGTGGGCGCCATGTCGCACAGGGGCGGACGGGGTCGTCTTCCTTGCCGGTGCGGCATCGTCGCGGCAGCGGTGTCGCCCAGGTCGGGCGGTCACACGGCCGGCGCCGGGCGGGGCGGCGGCGGATTCGGATGCATCCCGCGTGGGTGGGGTGTGCCGCGTGGCCCGGCCGGAGCCTCGCGCTGCGGAAACGTGGTCCGGCGGGCGCGTCGTGGTGCGTGTGTGGGTCAGAGGGCGCCGCGCCGCCGCGTGGCTCAAGGGGCGCACCCTCCCGGGACCCTGGTGGCTGGCCGGCTGGTCTTTGCGCCAAGTGGTTGGGACAGCGGAGGGGGCCAGCACGGCGCAGGCCCACCGGAGTCGGCGGCGCGCGCGGTGCGTGGGTTTCCCGGCGCGACGGTCGGGTCGGCGAGCCCCCGCTTGCGCCTGGGGCTCTGGTCGGGGTTGGCGAAAGCCCCATTTACGGCTGGCTTGCGGCGTGAAGTTTTTTCAATTGACAACGTTTTGCGACCGCGTATACTCGCGCGACGGTCGAAGCGGCTGGGCGGCAGCAAGCCGTAGGGCGCGGTGCGCGCGTGGTTTCTGCTGGTCTCGTGCACGGTCGGGCGGTGGTTGACGTCGCGGCACGGCGTGGCGGGCTCGGGTGTAGCGCGGCGCGTTCGAGTGATGTGCGTTCGGCGCGTCGGTCGGCGTGGCTGCTGTAGCTCAGTTGGTAGAGTGCGTCCTTGGTAAGGACGAGGTCACGGGTT
>JBHHVO010000379.1:0-3017 GCA_046754365.1 Phycisphaerae bacterium
GAAAACTCTCTTCGGACCTTCTTTATCAAGACGATCAATGATTTGTTTCTTCCGGGCGTTAGACCAAAGTTCAAGAATAGGTTCGAATGATTTTTGAGCAGACGCAAAACCTGCCCTAATCATATCTTTAATCACCCTCCTCACCCGTCGGTCGGCAGTACGCGCACCGCAAATCGCAGGTTGAAATGACCGAGATACGGAGGTGATCGATCCGGCGCCCGCACCCGTCCAAAAGGCCGTCCGCGATGCGCGGCGTCACCGCTGTCTCGTGCGTGTGTAGGGCCGACACCATCGCCCATATGATACATCCGAAGCCGCCGCATGTTAAGCGGTCGAACCGATGACACGAGGAACGTCGGCGCCGCGGCGACGTGGACCCCCGGCGTGCCTCGGGCGTACGGTCCGGGCGCGCGGCCCCCCCGGCGGACGCGACGGGGCACGCAACCCGCAACACTACGCGCGGCCCGACGCTCGTCCCCGGGCTCGACTTAACGATACGGAATCGCGGGGCACTTGACGTTGATGATCGGACTGCACTTGATGGTATGGAGCGTCGATGTACCGTTCGAGCCGGGTCGCGGCGATGGCGTTACACGACTGGAACGGTGGTATGTCCGACATGCAGATCGAGCTCAAGGCCGTACGAGACGAGTTGGACCGTGTCGACGCGGCGTTGGTCGGACTGGTGAACGACCGGGCGCGGCTCGCGGAGCGGATCGGGCGAATCAAAGCCGCACACGGCATGGCCGTCTATGCGCCCGATCGCGAGCGCGAGGTGCTGGATCGCGTCGCCGGGCTCAATCCCGGCCCGATGAGCGACCGCGCACTCCGCACGGTGTATCGCGAGCTCATGAGCGCGTCGCTTGTGTTGGAGCGTGCGCCGTGCGTGGCGCTGCTGGGGCCGGAGGGGAGCTTCTCGCACCTGGCGGTTCGGCGGAAGTTTGGTGCGGGGGTTACGCTGGAGTTCATGCACACGATCACGGCGGTGGTCGAGGCGGTGGCCCGAGAACAGGCGGAGCTGGCGATGGCGCCGGTCGAGAACTCCACGGTCGGCGGTGTCGGCGAGACGCTCGACGCGCTCATCGATCGTGATGTCGTGGTTTGCGGCGAGGTGTACCTGGCGATCCACCATCACCTGCTGGCGTCCGGTCCGCTCGAGTCGATCACACGGATCTACACGAAACCGGAGGTCGTGAGCCAGTGTCAGAAGTGGCTGGCCGAGACGGGATTCTCCGACAAGGTGATCCCGACGCCGAGCACGAGCGCCGCGGCCGAGCAGGCGAGTCGAGAGCCGGGTTCGGCCGCGATCGCCGGGGAGCTTGCGGGCGAGCGGTTCGGCCTGAGCACGGTGGCGCCGCGCATCGAGGACGACCCCGGCAACGTGACGCGGTTTTTGATCCTTGGCCGTACCGCACCGCGGCCGACGGGCTCGGACAAGACGTCGCTCGTGTTCAGCGTCGGCGATGAGCCGGGCCTCTTGGCGTCGGCGCTGGACGTGTTCCGCCGCACGGGCATCAACATGACCCGGATCGAGTCGCGCCCGAACCGACACCAGAAGTGGAGCTACTGGTTCTTCGTCGACATCGACGGGCACGCCGACACGCCCGACGTGGCCGACGCGCTCACCGAGACGGCGAAACGCTGCAGCTACTGGAAGGTGCTCGGGGCGTACCCCCGCGCGGTGGATACGGTGTGACGGGACCGCGCCGATGGCGGTCTCGCGGCGATCAGCGTGTTGAAGGGTGCCGGCATGGAGCCGGAAGCCATAAGCTGTAAGCCGTAAGCCGCCGATGGCGGCGGCATGACTATGGTCGCTGTTCGGTTCGTCCCGCTCCCATGGAACTAGGAGCAGCGCAGCAGCAACTGCGTTCGCCCGGGCGACTTGAGTTGCGCGCGTCGGTTTGCGGCGGGACCTTTCATTCGTCAGTGAATCGCACCGCCCGGACGGAGTGTTCATTATGATTGTCGTGATGGAGTCCGGCGCCACGCAGGCTCACGTGGACCACGTCATCCAGCTCATCACGGACATGGGCCTGAAAACGCATCCGATCATCGGTACGGATCGCACGGTGATCGCGGCGATCGGTGACAAGCGGAATGTGGACAAATCGGCGCTGGAGAACGCCGCCGGTGTCGAATCGATCGTTGCGATTCTCGCGCCCTACAAGCGCGCCAGCCGCGAGGTCCGGGCGGAGCCGTCGACGGTGCCGGTCGGTCCAAGCGGATACGCGTTCGGGTCCACGCGCATCGGCGTGATCGCCGGGCCGTGCAGTGTCGAGGATCGCGCCCAACTGCTCGACGTCGCGCATCGGGTGAAGGAGGCGGGCGCGATCGGGCTTCGGGGTGGCGCGTTCAAGCCGCGGACCGATCCGTACAGTTTCCGCGGGCACGGCGAGCGCGCGCTCGAGATGCTGGCGGCGGCGCGGGAGGCCACCGGACTCGCCGTCGTCACGGAGGTCATGAGCCTGCCGCAGGTCGAGCTCGTGGCGAAATATGCGGACGTGCTGCAGGTCGGGGCCCGCAACATGCACAACTTCGACCTGCTCGTGGCGGTCGCGCACGCCGGTAAGCCGATCCTGCTCAAACGCGGCTGGAGCGCGACGTTCGACGAGTTCCTCCTCGCGGCCGAGTACATCATGAACGAGGGGAACGATCAGGTCATCCTCTGCGAACGCGGGATCCGCACACACGAAACCTATGTCCGCAACACGCTGCCGCTCGGCATCATTCCCGCCGTCAAGCGCAGGAGCCACCTGCCGATCGTGATCGACCCGTCGCACGGCACGGGGCATGCGTACATGGTGCCGGCAATGTGCCGCGCGGCCGTGGCCGCCGGAGCCGATGGGTTGATCGTTGAGGTCCACCCGGACCCCGAACACGCCCTCACCGACGGCGCCCAATCGATTAACCACCACGCCTTCGCCGCCCTGATGAACCAACTGGCCAGGATCGCTCAGGCGATCGATCAACAACTGTGACGTGAAGGCGTAAAGTAAAAACGACCGTCGCATCGGAGC
>JBHHVO010000380.1:0-2990 GCA_046754365.1 Phycisphaerae bacterium
GGACGTGGAACTTCGAGGGCGTCTCGCCCACCGACGTCCGCCACGGGGGGCGGACGCTACATGGAGGTCCGCCACGGGGGGCGGACGCTACATGGACGTCCGCCACGGGGGGCGGACGCTACACGCGTACCGGGCTGGGAATCGGTGCCGCACGGAACCCGTGCGGACCGGGTCTTTCGCCACATGCCTGTGGCTCGTTTGCCGCATGCCTGTGGCTCGTTTGCCGCATGCCTGCGGCTCTCTTGCCGCATGCCTGCGGCTCGTTTGCCGCTTGCCTAGTGTTCCGGATGCACCGCCGCGCCGATGAACATCGTCGTAAGGAACATAAAGATATACGCCTGCAAAAAGGCGACGAACAGCTCCAGGCAACTCAGCAGGACGCAGCCGATCGCGATCGGGAGCGAGCCGCCGATATACCCGAGCGTAAGCCCTTTGAACGCCGGCAGCAACAACAGCAACGCGGCGAGCACCATGTGGCCGGCGATCATGTTCGCGAAGAGACGCATGCAGAGGGCAAACGGCTTGACGACCGCGCCGATGCATTCGAGCGGCACGAGGAACCCCCACATCGCGGCATCGGCGAAATCGAGCCAGTGCAGCCCGCCGGCGTTGAGGGCACACACGAGCCCGAGCGCGGCGCCGACCCATATGGCCGCGGGTGCGATCGCGGAGGGGTCGGGCTGCCCGAGCAGCATCGCGAAGCCGTAATACTCCAATCCCAGCAGCACCGGGAACGCGACGATCATGAGGACGCGGACGACGGCGGTCGGTCGCCCGGTGCGGCCCTCGACCGGAAACACGTGCGGCGCGAAGTTCCAGGCGTAGATGACCGGCGCGGTCACCGCGGCGACCGGGAGCGGCACACGCCGTCCCGGCGGGGCGGCATGGGCGTCGTGGGGTTCACCGTGCGTGTCGGCGCGGTCGCCGTGATCGTGGCCGTACGTGCCGGCGATGAGCCCTTCGAAGATTTCGCGGACGCCGGCGAAGTGGATCATGAAGAACGCGCAGAGCGCGAGACCGCCGGTGACGTTGACGCTGCCCGTGGCGGTCCCGCCGATGTGCGACATGCCGAAGAAAACCTTGAAGATCGGGTCGAGCGGGACCATGCCGAGCAGGTTGTTGATGAGGACGAAGAAGAACATGGTCCAGAGGAACGGCATGAAGCGATCGGTGTCGGCGCCGAGCACGGGCCTGGCGACGCTGGTGCGGAGCGCGTCCATCATGCCCTCGACGAGGCTCGCGAAGCCGCGGGGCACCGAGTTCTCGACGGGTACGCCGGCCATGACGGCGCGGTAGCGTTGCCCGATCGGGACGAAGACGAGCAGCATGAGCCCGGCGGCGACGAGCGTCATGAGGAGGTGATTCGTGAACCAGAACGACGATGCGACATCGCCGATCGGGAGGGGGATGTTCCATGACGGGATGATCGGCGCGATGCCGTGGGACACGACGTGTGATTTCGGGTCGGCGGTGGCGACGACGGCCTGGAGGAGCATCGAGGGAAGATACAGCATGAGTTCGGGATTCTTGTCGCTATGGTTGTGATGACGGCGGTGGCCGCCAGTGCAGCTTTACCATCCACGCCGTGGCCGCGGTCTCGACCGCGAGCAAGACCAGGTAACTCACCACCATGGCGTTGAAAAACGTCGCCCTCGGCGGAACGCAGATCCACAAGTAAAGCGAGCCGACGACGAGCGTCAGCAGGATCCGGAGGGTCATCGCGCCCATGCCCGCCTGGATGATGTAGGCCGGGCAGCGGGTCCCGACGAGCGCGAGTGGGATCATCGCCCCGAGCCCGACACCGGTGCAGATCGCGGCGGCGGCGACGACGGCCGATGCGTCGGCCGGCGCGAAGAAACGCGGCGCCAGGGCGCGCACGACGCCGAGCAACACGAACCCGCCGAGCGTGAACCACAGCACCAGTCGCACGAAGACCGACCCTAGCCTATTTGAAGAGCTTCCTGGTGACGCGTAGCACCCGGTAGATCCATGTGGCGAGTCCGAGCATGAGACCGCCGAACAACCCGCGTCCGTTCCATCCGTACCGCTGATCGAGCAGCCAACCCGCGTACCCCAGGATGAGCAGATACCCGAGGAACTCGAACGCGAGCTGGCTCATGCGCTGCCACTCGCTCGCGCGCTGCTCGTCGTCGTCGTCGGATGGCTCGCGACGCTGCGATGGGCGCTCAAGCGACATGAAACCGGTCACCGGTTCGCCGCGCAAGGCCGGGCGGATTCCGCCGCCATCCGCCGCATGCCGGGCGCTGCCGTGCATGGCGGGCGAGCAGTCTAGCAACGCCGCCGCACCGGTTCAACCCCCTTTCTTGGGCGGGTTTCGGTCGCGATTCCGTGCCCCGCGGGAGGGTGTCGCGGCCTGCTCCTCGCTTGAGGCGGCAGCGCCGGGTGGTTCGGGGTACCGGTCGGTTGCGCTCCGGGCTCTGAATCGAGCCCCCGAGCGATGGACACGCACCCGACCGGTACGGGGCGTCGCGGTGGGCGCCGGTCCGCGGCGGCGGGTGGCGGGGTCCGCCCTGGCGGCCTACCATCCCCGGCATGATCGACCATCTCGCGATCGTCGGGGCGACCGGCGCGGTCGGCGCCGAGGCTTGCCGGCTCGTCGGCGACCGCGACGTCGCGGTAAACCGCGTGTCGCTGCTCGCGTCCGCGCGGAGCGCCGGGCGGCGGATCCGCGTGCGGGGTGAACATGTGCCCGTCGCGGCGCTGACCGACAAGCGTTTCGACGGTGTGGACTACGCGATCTTCAGCGCCGGCGGGGAGACGAGCCGGAGGTTCGCGCCGGTCGCGGTCGCGGCCGGGGCCGTCGTGATCGACAACTCGTCCGCATTCCGGATGGAGGAGCACGTGCCGCTGGTCATCCCGGAGATCAACCCGTCCGACGCGCAGGCGCACCGCGGCATCATCGCGAACCCGAACTGCTCGACGATTATCATGAACGTCGTTGTCTGGCCGTTGCACCGCGCCAACCCGGT
>JBHHVO010000381.1:0-2982 GCA_046754365.1 Phycisphaerae bacterium
CGGGACGTTCGGTGTTGGTCGCGGGGCGCTCCGTGTTGGTAGCGAGTGGGTCGGCGTTGGCCGGCTGCTGCTGCTGCGGGGCGGTTGCGCGGTGGACGTTCGGCGGTTCGATCTTGGGTTGGGTGGGTGCGTCGAGGCGCGCGGTGACTTCGACGTCGTCCTTGACGTCTTTGATGCCGCGTTTGAACTCCACGATGCTCTTGCCCAAGGACCGCGCGACCTCCGGCAAGCGCCGGCCGAAGATCAAGAGGGCAAGGACGCCGATCACAATCCACTCGGCGCCGCCGGGCAGACCGAAGATCGCGAGCGTTGTCGTGTCCATCGGTTCGATCCTTTCCACCGCGGGGTCCGTGCGTCGCCGCCGCGTTGACGTATTGCGCGCCGTGACGCGGGGCCGACACGCTTGTGGGTACGGCGCCGGACGCCCGATGCGGTATCGCACGCGGGGGTAGCGGGGCGATGTCCGAACCCCGGCGCGCATCGGCATATCCTGCCGTGGGCTCCACCACATTATACGCACGCGGATCGAGACGCGTCAAAGCACGGCGACGCGATCGCGAATCGGCCACCGGCACCCGGCGCGGCGGCGGTGCGTGCGCGAGCGCGGTGGATGGGGCGAACACAGGCGTCGGATGATGCGTCCGGCGTCGGCAGGGTGGGTGGCGCCGCGCCGGCCGTGGATCATCGTGTTCCCCATGTGCCGGCGGAATACTGCACCCGCGCGCGAACCGCACCGGTTGGAAACCGGTGCCACACAGCAGGGGCGGGTGGTAGGCGACCGGCGCGTTCCGGTGCCGGGCGACGACCCCGCGCTTGCCACGCCGTCGAAATACCTGCGCCGGAGTATCTCGACAGGCGTTTTTCGGGTGCTTTCGGTGTCCATACCCTTAGCCTCCGAGGCCGAAAAGTACTCTTCGTGATGGCGCGAATGACGTATTTCGAGAGCCTGTTGCGCGTGGGGCTCGGATCAAGTGACCGGCGCGGCGGTTCCCATACGTGCCGGCGGGTGTCGGTTTCTTGCCCGTTGGTTGGTGGCGGCTACAATCGCTTCGAGATGGCATCGAGACGGTTTTTGATCACGGCGGCGCTGCCGTATTCCAACGGGCGGCTTCATGTCGGCCACATCGTCGGGGCGTACCTGCCGGCGGATATCTATGTGCGCTACCTCCGCGCGACCGGGGCGGACGTCCGGTTCATCTGCGGCAGCGACGACAACGGCGTGGCGGCGGTAAAGACGGCCCGCGAGCAGGGTCGCGGCGTCGAGGACCTCACGGCCGAGTACAACCGGCGGCAGCGGACGGACTTCGCGGGGCTTGGGATCGAGTTCGACATCTACGGCGGCACGCATCAGCCCGGATACGTCGAGACACACGAGCGGTTCAGCCAGGACCTGTTTCGCAAGATTTACGACAAGGGGCTGTTCACGAAGCGTACGACGCAGCAACTCTACGACACGCAGGCGGGGCAGTTCTTGCCGGACCGGTTCGTCCGCGGGACGTGTCCGCACTGCGGCAGCGACAACGCGTTCGGGGATCAGTGTGAGGGTTGCGGGCGGATCGTCGATCAGACGCAGATCATCGACCCGATGAGCATGATGACCGACACGCGTCCGGAGCTCCGCGAGACGGTGCACTGGTATCTGCGGCTCGACCGGCTTCAAAAGCGGCTCGCGGGTTGGCTCTCGAGCAAGCAGGACGCGGCCGCGTGCGGGGCGCACTGGCGGACGATCGCGCTGAAGCAGTCGCTCGGTCGGATCGAGTCGGAGGGTTTGCCGGAGCGGGCGATGACGCGCGACCTGACGTGGGGCGTGCCGGTGCCGCTCGACGACCCGGACGCGAACGGCAAGTCACTCTACGTGTGGTTCGACGCGCCGATCGGGTATATCTCGTTCACGGCCGTGTGCTGCGCGCGTCGCGGCGAGGGGGAGGACGCGTACGCGCGGTGGTGGAAGGACCCGGCGTGTCGGGTCGTGCATTTTATCGGTGAAGACAACATCGTGTTCCACGCGATCACGTGGCCGGCGATGTTGCTCGCGTCGCACGACAGCGACTCGGTGCAGGGCGAGCCGGGTGAGTATCAGTTGCCGCACAACGTGGTCGCGAACGCGTTCATGAACATCAAGTTCCCCGGCCGGGAGGAGGAAAAGATCAGCAAGAGCCGCGGCAACGCGGTGTGGATCGAGGATTACCTCAAGTCGTTCGACGCGGACACGTTGCGGTACTATCTGACGGCGTCGGCG
This sequence comes from Phycisphaerae bacterium, assembly GCA_046754365.1. Classification (GTDB taxonomy): domain Bacteria; phylum Planctomycetota; class Phycisphaerae; order UBA1845; family UBA1845; genus JBHHVO01. The sequence continues at coordinate 2,240 of JBHHVO010000381.1, forward strand.
CCGGAGGCGGCGCGGACGGCGTTCTCGTTTGACGAACTCATCGCCCGCAACAACGGCGAGCTGCTCAACGCGTTCGGGAATTTCTTCAACCGGAATATCACGTTCGCGCATAAGTACTTCGACGGGCGCGTGCCGGATCCGGGCCCGCGCGAGCCCGAGGACGATGAGCAGCTTCAACGCTGTCGCGACGCGGTGGGCAAGGTCGGCGCGGCGCTCGAGGCGTGTCACTTCAAGGCGGCGCTCGCCGAGGTGATGGCGCTGGCGCGGGCGAGCAACGGATATTTTGATGCGACCAAGCCGTTTCGGACACGAAAAACGGACATGGCGGCGTGTGGTCGCGCGATCAACGTGTGCCTTCAGACGGCCAGGACGCTCACGACGCTTATCGCGCCGTTCCTACCGGCGACGGGCGAGAAGTGTGCGAAGATGCTTAGCCTCGGCGACGGATACCGCATGTGGGATACGGCCACGGATGAGCTGCCGGCCGGGCATGGGCTCGGCGCGGCGGAGATCCTTGTGAAGAAGCTCGACCCGGTGGAGTCGGCGGCGTAGGCATGACGGTCCGCACAGCGGACCCTACGCGTTCGGTTCCGTCGGATCCGCTCCCTGACGGTCACGGTTCGGTTTGGGTGTGTAGGGGTCTTGATGCAGCCATGACGGGCGTGAACAGGCATCCAAGCGACGCGGATTTGCACGGCTTCGGCTGGGCGATGGTGTCGGGGTTCGGCGTGCTCGGCGCGATC
>JBHHVO010000382.1:0-2982 GCA_046754365.1 Phycisphaerae bacterium
GGAACGCGCCCGCCACACGCAGCGTATCGAGCGGCGGGCACCGCGCCGAGACCGCCTCCACCGCCGCCCACGCCAATGTGTCTGCCTGCTGAGCCCGCCCGGCCTTGACCAACGCCGCCAGCACCGTGCTGTACGCCGCGAGCGACGAGACGTCCGCGTCGTCGGATTCGAAGACCCCGAGCCACGCATCGTCCACGGCGCGATCATTCCCGCGCTCAGCCATCTCAAGCAGCGGTTCCAGCATCGACTCACACGTCATAATCGTTGATCAACTCGCGTATACGAGACACCCCGTCGGGTACGAATCCCACACCTCGGCAGGGAACCCAAACCGTGTCCGGGAATACACGCCGCCGCAACACCGCGCCAGAAGCCATCCGGCACGCCGGGCCGCCGCCGCGTCGCAGCCGCGACCGGCCGCGTTGCACCTGCAACAGGCCGCACCGCGCCTGTGACCGCCCGCGCTGCTGTCGCCCCAGGCTGCCGCGCACGGCGGCGACGAAAAAGGCCGCCCGGACGACAAGCCCGAGCGGCCGTGAATGCCAGAATGCTGCCAAACAGGCGATCTTATGGTCGCGCCCTCCAGCGCCGCCGGGCCGCGAGTGCGCCGACCGCCAACAACGCGAGCGTCCCGGGCTCCGGCACCAACTGCCCGCGAATCTCACCCGCCGGGAATGCCACCGTGTGGATGTTGATGTACGTACCCTCGGAAAGCAGCGCGTCCTCGAACGCAGCCGGAAACGTCGCGCCCTTGAACACGCGGCCGATGCCGGCCTCATTCTCGAAAAACTCCGACGCCACGAGATCGAAGATGACCGGGCCGCTCACGCCCACCGGCGCGGCGTGGATATGGGCCGCCGTGAGATCATCGAGCGTGATGCCTTCCACGAACACCGAGAAGTTGAACGTATCCGTCTTCGGATCGAACGCCAACTCCCCCACGCCCGTCGCCAGGCTCCCGTTCGGCGGAACCTCCTGGCCACCGTCCAACGACGCCGTCAGCAGCACGACACCCGCCCGGGCGGGCCAGACCGTCGCCAAAACCACCACGCATGTCGCAGCGGCGATGCTTCGTATCCCCATCATATCACCAAACCCTCCGGCCGCGGACGTGCCCACAACGCGTGCCGTGACCGTTCCACGCAGATCGGTCACTTCTCCCCTTGAACCCGGCGCCCGTTGGCACGTCCGCCTCCAGCGCCACTCATACCCTAGCGTCCGTCACCCTCCGCGTCAAGCCACCACGACCCCGCTGTCCCGCCGACGCGGCTCCGCACCACATCGCATCACGTGCCGCCGGTTCGCCCGGCGGCGAGCCCTCGATCCGTCCCGCGTGCGTGACACAACCGTCCCGGTGCGTTGGCGCGCGCCGGCTTCATCCAACCGCCGGCCAACCGCCGCGCAGCCCGCGGACCGCCGCCTCGCGGCCTACAAACCGTAGATCGGCGAGAACTTCGCGGTCACATACGCCATAAACGGCTCGATCGAGAGCGGCTTGCCCGTCACGCGCTCGACGAGTTCGCCCGCGCGATACCGCTGCCCGTGCTGGTGGATGTGCTCCCGGAGCCAGCCGAGCAGCGGCTCGTGGTCGTTCGCGCGGATGCGATCCGTCAGGTCGGGGATGTCCCGGCTTGCCTGCGCGTAGAACTGCGCGGCGTAGAGGTTGCCGAGCGCGTACGTCGCGAAGTACCCGAACGCCCCCATGGACCAGTGGATGTCCTGCAGGCACCCGACCTTGTCGTCCGGCGGCGTGATCCCGAGCACGTCCTTCATCTTCTCGTTCCACCGCGCGGGCACGTCGGCGACGTCGAGCCGCCCGTCGAAGAGCTCCCGCTCGATCTCGAACCGCAGCACGATGTGCAGGTTGTACGTGAGCTCGTCCGCCTCCACGCGGATGAACGACGGCGACACGGTGTTGATCGCGCCGTAGAACGCGTCGAGCGTGACATCGCCGAGCGCGTCGGGAAACAGCGCCTTGACCGGCTCCCAGTGATGATCCCAGAACGCCCGGCTCCGACCGACCTGATTCTCCCACATCCGCGACTGCGACTCGTGGATGCCGAGCGAGATCGCCTCGCCCATCGGCGTGAACACGTGGTCCCGCGAGAGCCCCTGCTCATACAGCGCGTGCCCGGTCTCGTGCATCGTGCCGAACATCGCGGCCGGCAGGAAGTCCTCCCAATACCGGGTCGTGATCCGCACGTCCCCGCTGCCGCCGATCGTCGTGCAAAACGGATGGACCGAAACGTCCGCGCGCCCCGACTCGAAGTCGAAGTGGAGCGCGTCGGCGAACCGCTTGCACACGACCTCCTGCTGCGCCTTCGGGAAGTGCCGCGTAAGGATCGACGCGTCCGGCTTGTTCGGCGCGTCCGTGAGCCGCCGCAGCAGCGCCACCGTCTGATCGCGCAGCTCGGCGAACACCTTCTCGATCTCGGCGGACTTCGCGCCCGGCTCGTATTCGTCCAGGAGCGCGTCGTACGGCTCGGTGTCGTAGCCGACGCACTCCGCCGGCTTCTGCTTGAGCGCTAGCATCTTGCCGAGCAGCGGCGCGAACTTCGCGAACGCCGCCGACGCCCGCGCCTTGGCCCACGCGTCCTTCGCGAGCGTGCTCGTGTGCGCGATCTCCTTGACGAGCGCGGTCGGCACCTTCGCCGCCCGGTGGTAGTTCCGCAGCGTCTCGCGGAGGTTCGTCTCGGCGACGTGGTCACCGTCCGGCGCGTCCGCCTCCGCGAGCAGCGCCTTGACCTCGTCGCACACGAGCCGCTCGTGCGCGATCCCCGACAAAAGCGCGATCGCGTCCGCCCGCGCGGCGACGCCGTTCGCCGGCATGTAGGTCTCCTGGTCCCAGTCCAACAGGGCCACGGCCGCATGAAGCCGACCGATGTCCTTGACGTGTGTCATGAGCGCGTCGTATGCAGTCGCCATCGAATCAAACCACCTTTCCCTTGCGGATCACCGCTCAACCCCGCGGGGCCCCGCGCC
>JBHHVO010000383.1:0-2977 GCA_046754365.1 Phycisphaerae bacterium
CGGTGTCAGTTTGTGGCGCAACACGTTGACCACAATGAGTTTATGGCGATTGCTTGCGCGGGCCGCCGGGACGCCGCCGGGGCCGCTCAGGGAATTGGAATGGCTCTGTTTGCGGCACTAGACTCAGGTGGCGGACGGATGTTCGTCGGTGACGGTCGGCGTGCGTCCCGCACGGCTGAAGCCATGGGGCATGCGGCGTCCCCCACGGCTGAAGCCATGGGGCACCCGGCGTCTCCCACGGCTGAAGCCATGGGGCACCCGGTAGGCGCGATGGGGTGCCCGGCACGGGTCGGTGGGCTCGCGCCCACGGCTCTTGGCGGGGTTGGGCGCGATGCACGCCGGGGATCGAAAGGGAGGGGTGGCGAACATGCTTGTGCGATCGACCCGGCGGCTGCGGCGGCGGACGTGGGTGGCGTGTGTTTGCGCGGTGGTCGCGGTGTGGCCCGGTGCGGCGCGGGCGGGCGGTGGGCCGGAAAACGCCTTGATCATCATCGATCCGCAGAGCGTGGACTCGCAGTACGTCGGCCACTACTACCAGCATGCGCGACACATCCCGGACCGGAATGTGATTTACATGAACCCGGCGGCGGCGAACTATGCGGCGCACATGGCGTTTCAGTTGCCGGCGCTGTTTGGCATGCTGTCGCAACGGGGCGTTGAGGATCACATCGACTACATCGTGATCCCGCCGGGGTCTGGGTATCGCATGGCGGCGCCGGGGTTGGTGTCGGATAGCTGCGCGTCGGTCGAGTCGTTCTCGATCAGCGCGGCCTACGGGATGGCGTTTCTGGCGGATGAGATCGTGGCGGGCGTGCCGTCGACACTCGCGAATGAGTACTTCGGCGGCGACAACAACGCGAACGCGTTCGACAGCAACATCCTCTGGCACGGCGGGAGTCCGGGTGGGGGCGGCCAGGCGCGTCGTTACTTCATCGGCGCGATGCTCGGGTACAGCGGCGAGCGGGGCAACACGGTTGAGGATACGATTGCGATGATCGATCGGAGCGTCGCGGCGGACGGGACACGTTCCGGCGGTACGTTCTACTATATGAAGACGACCGACCCACTGCGGAGCGGGCCGCGCGATCCACACTTCCCAGGCGCGGTCGCGACGATACTCGACCTCGGCGGCGACGCGGTCGTGATCGAAGACGTGTTGCCGACCGGCCATCACGACTGTCTCGGGATCATGACGGGCTGGGCGGAACCGGACATTATCGGCGCGGACATGACGATCGCACCGGGGGCGTTGTGCGACCACCTGACGAGCTTCGCGGCCGCGTTCGACACGTCGGCGCAGACGAAGGTTTCGGCTTGGATCGCGAAGGGTGCGAGCGGGTCCGTCGGGGCGGTGGAGGAGCCGTGCAACTACGCCGGTAAGTTCCCGCACCCGCGGATGCACGTGTACTACTATCAGGGTCTGTCGCTCGGGGAGGCGGCGTTTCGGTCGCTGGCGTATGTGCCATTTCAGATGTTGATCTACGGCGACCCGCTGACGCGGCCGTTTGCGTACCTTCCGGAGGTCACCGTGCCTGACTGGCCGACGGGGACCGTGGCCGGGTCGCTGGTGCTGACACCGGCGGCGACGACGCAGCATCCGACGGCCGACATCGCGCAGTTCGATCTTTACGTGGATGGCGTGGTCGCGGCGACTGCGCCGGCGGGGTCGCCGCTGACCGTGGATACGACCGATTGGCCCGACGGACCGCATGATGTTCGCGTGGTCGCGTATGATGACACCCGCCCGAAGAGTCAGGGTCGGTGGGCGGGTACGATCACGACGGACAACCGTGGCCTGTCGGTCACGCTCACGCCGGATGCGACGTCGGGCGACATGGGGAGCGTGTTCGGGTTCGAGGTCGCCGGGAGCGGCGGGGCGGTGCGTGAGATTCGCGTCGTGTGCTCGGGCCGCGTCGTGGCCGCGACAGGCCAGGCGATCGACACGATTACGCTGCCGGGCTCCGGGATCGGTCCGGGTCCGGTCCATGTTCGGGCGGTGGCGGAGTTCGCCGACGGGCGGCTCGCGATGAGCGAGGAGCACGTCGTGACGATCGCCCCGACCGGCGTGCCACCGGGTGACGCGGGGCCCACGGCCCCGGTCGCGTACGGCTACCTCGCGGACGTACAGGTGCCGGAGCCGATGCTGGTGGCGTTGCCGGCGAGCGACCTGGACGGGTCGTCGCTGGTGTTCACCGTGGTTTCGGCGCCGGCTCAGGCGGCTGTTGAGGGGAGCGGTCCGATGCGGCTGATCACGCCCGCGCCCGACGCGACGGGCTGTGACACGCTTACGTTCACGGCAGGCGACGGTGCGCAGACATCACCGCCGGCGACGATCACGCTGCGTTACCGGACGGGCGTGGGCGACGCGGATGGCGACGGCGATGTGGACGTTGCCGACGCGGCGATGCTGCAGGGGTGTTTCACCGGCGACGATCCCACGGCGACGCCGACGGCGGCGTGCCTCGCGGCGTTCGACGTGAACTGCGACGGTGACGTGGACCGCGCGGACTTCGCGTGTTTCGTCGCGTCGCTCACCGGGCCGGGATAGTCGGCGATGCGCAGTGGGGTTTCGGACCGGACGCCTCCCGGCGTGGTGGCATGCCGGATAACGGCCGGATATCGTACTTGTTCCCATGGACCGCCGGGCGGGTGTGCGGTGGCGCGCGTGTGACGGCTTGATACGCCGGACGGCCAGTGACGCGTCAAGGTCGATGGTGCGGATGGGGGAGCGCGTTGTTTCGGAGGGCGAGAATCCTGGCGAACACCGTTGCCGGTGATGGACGCGGCTCGGCGGGAGCCTTGCGGTCCGTGATGAGCTGGGCAGGGGCCTTGCCCTCCCTCGTGAGCTCGGCGGGGGTCTCGGCCGGGTGGAACGCAGCGCATCAAGGTTCACGTTGCGGCGTGTCGCGTGGTCGTATCGGACGGTGTCGTCGGGTTGAGAAGGGCGATGAGCGCGCCTAGACTTTCACTGGTGAGC
>JBHHVO010000384.1:0-2970 GCA_046754365.1 Phycisphaerae bacterium
GCCGGACGTATCCGACGATCGCCCCCGCCGCCCAGGTAGCGGTGCCCGATGCGTACCGTCCGGCCCCGTGTCGGACGTGGCATCTCATCACGCGTGGGGCGCCGGCGGATTTGACACGCTAGATGTCGTGCGGTAAGCCTGTCCCAAGGCGTGGAGAGGGTGGCTGCGCCGCATGGTTCCCCGCGGGCTTGACGTCCCGGGAGTGGTCCGTTGTGCGCGGGCATGTCTTGGTTGGAGCAACATGCGCTGCCCATCCTGTAAGGTCATCAGTCGGAACAAGGTGCTCGACTCGCGGCTCACCGAGGGCGGTGCCGCCGTTCGCCGGCGCCGTGTGTGTTTGGAGTGCGACCGGCGGTACACCACCAAGGAGCGGATCGAGGAGGACCTGCGCTTTTCCGTCAGCAAGAACAACGGCCAGCGACTCCCGTACCGCCGGGACAAGGTCTTCGCCGGCGTCGAACGAGCCTGCTACAAACTCTCCATCCCCGATGGGGACATCGCCCGTCTCGTCGACCGTGTCGAGGGCGTGCTGTTTGCCAACCACGAACGCGAGGTCACGACCGAGCAGATCGGCCGCTATGTCGGCGACGAGCTGCGCCGGCTCAGCGCCGTCGCGTATGTGCGCTTTATGAGCGTCCACCGAAGGTTCCACACCGTCGGCGAGTTCATCGACGCGATCCAAACCGTCCGCGAGGAATCGGCGCGCGACGACCCGGCCCAGCAGCCGCTCTTTGACACGTAGGCAATCCCACCCGATCCGCCGCGCCGGACCACCGGTCGCTACTGCTCCGATGCACCTGATTGGATGGGTGGCATCGGCCAGCGATAGCTCGGTGGCGGCGATCGGATCACCACGGGCCAACACGTTTGCCCGTGCCAGCCGACGCAACCCGTCGCTTGCGTTGCATCGGCGCACTAGGCACGCCGTTCGCCGAAACAAACGCTCGCCCCGCCGTTGCCGTGCTCGACATGGATGCAGCGCCGGCCGGTAAGCACGTCGTCGAGCACGCGCCCGACCGACGCACCACGCCAGCCCCGCAGCAGATCCGGCGTGGCCCCGCGCCGGGTGGACGCGTCGGTTCGGTACCGGACGAGCTGGTTGATGGATCGTTTCGTCGCGGCGAGGTTGTGCGCGATGTCGTGGTCCAGGCAATAGCTCCGGACCACCGCCGTACCCAACGCCACCAGCGCGGTGTCGCGCGGCGTCTCGACGATGTTTTTCTTCGTCGCCGGCCATCGTTCGGACGGCGTGGCGAGACCCCGCGCCACGGCATCGCACAGCGTGCGGACATGCCGCGCCGGGATGCTGATGCCACGCAGGTCGTGGATCTCCCGAGCCGACGTGAACCCGTGCCGCGCGATCTCCACGAGGAGGTAGTCTTTCAGAACCACCCGCGGCGGGCGGTTGAGTTGCCGCGCGGCGTCATCGCGCCACTCAAGCAATTCGTGGACCACCGCGAGCTGCCGACCCGTCAGCGCGCCGGCACCCTTGACGCGTACGATCTTGTCCTCTTCCGCGAGCCGGTAGAGTTTCGGGTCCTCGAACCGCTTGAACTCCTCCGTCGCCCACGCGAGCCGGCCCCGCCGGGCAAGCCGCCCGTGCAGCTTCGAGCGAATCGACAAGAGATACGCGACGTCCTCAGCACCGTACCGAACCTGCTCCGGCGATAGCGGCCGCCGCCGCCAATCCGTGAGCGTACGGGCCTTGTGAAGCCGGACATGCATCGTTTGTTGGACGAGTTTTTGCAGACTCAACGGATAGTCCGTCGTCACGAGCCCCGCGGCGATCTGAACGTCGAACACGTTCGCCGGGAGCTTCCCCGCGTGCTGCACGCACAACGCCAGATCCTCCTGCGCCGCGTGCGCGACCGCCTCGACCGCCGGGTCCGAGACCAGATCCCACACCGGACCGAGCTCGAGCCCCAGGAACGGATCGATCAACGCCACACCGCCCGTCGTCGCGAGCTGAATCAGGCATACCTCCGCCTCGTACCGGTCCTCCATCACGAACTCCGTGTCGAACGCGAACACGCCGTCCGCACGGATCCGGGCGCAGGTCTCACCGATCTGCGCCTGTGTTTGGATCATGACCGGGTCGGGTAGCGACGAACGACGGGGCAAGGCCGTGTCTCTCCAATCTGGAACCGACGGCCCGAGCGGACGCGACGGGCACGTGGCGGGCATCAGTTGTCAACGGTCACCGGCGGGCTGTCAATCCGGACCGTTCCCGCGCCGTCAGTGCGCACCGTCGCCCCCCATGCCCAATCTATCGGTCATATCCGACGCCCGGGACACGACCAACGCCGCCGTTTCTCCGCACGTCGCCCCCAATCAGACCCCCAAGCGTGAGCGCGGGGTGTCCCCGACACCAAGCGCGGGGCATCCCCGACACCGAGCGCGGGGCGTCCCCGGCACCAAGCGCGGCGTATCGCTGAAACCCTGCGTGGCGCTCCGCCATCCCGCCGATCCGCGACCCCCGGGGCGCGGCGCCCGGGGTACTGCGGAATCGCGTTCGGTCCTATAGAATGGCGCCCGTCGGCGGTCCGTTGCGGTCCGGTGTCGGGAGACGGGCGGCGTGCGCCCGGCCGACGCGTGGCGGGCCCGTGCGGCGGCGCGCCCGCGGCGTCTCGGCGGCCGGGGCGGGCACGGTTGGTGTCGACAGGAGTGATCCATGGCGGAAACCGCTGAACCACCCCGGGAGCGGATCGTAGACCACGCGCTCGTCGAAGAGATGCAGGACTCGTACCTGACCTACTCGATGAGCGTCATCATGTCCCGCGCGCTGCCGGACGTGCGCGACGGGCTCAAGCCGTCGCAGCGCAGAATCCTCGTCGCGATGAACGATCTCAACCTCGGGCCCCGCGCCCAGACCAAGAAGTGCTCCAAGATCAGCGGCGACACGAGCGGCAACTACCACCCCCACGGCGACGCCGTCATCTACCCGACGCTCGTCCGCATGGCCCAACCGTG
>JBHHVO010000385.1:0-2914 GCA_046754365.1 Phycisphaerae bacterium
GCGCGTGTGCCTGCGCGAGGGTGCGAAACTCGCGTTCGTCGCGCCCCTCATCGCGACCTTCTTCGCCGCCGACGCCTACGGCAGCAACCATAGCTGCAAGCCCGCAGGATCACCCTGCACCGCCAACGCGGAATGTTGCAGCAACAACTGCGACACGCTCATCTCCAACCAGTGCCAATAACACACCACCGGCAACGCGCCGCGCCGCCGGCCGATCGGTAGCGCCCAACCGTCGTGCCGGACGTAATGCGCAACCGTGCCTGCATCGGGCCACCGATCCAACGCCGCCCGGTCGTGGCCGTGGACGGGACAGGTCAGCGTGATCCGAGCGATACGTCCGGCCCGAAGGCCCGGCGCCGCGGGTGGCGACGGACGAGGTGCGCGGCGTCGTCGCATACGTCCGGCACGCCGTACGGACGCTACCGGCGCATCGCGCCACGCATCATGCCGGTCTCTGGGTGTCGGGCGGCGTAGCGCTCACGTGCGCCACGACCAGCCGGATCGTGTCATACGGCACGGCGCCGTCGAGCTTCTCGAAGATAGGTCTCAAATACGCCATCCCGACTTCGTCGATCGCGTCCTTGACCGCGGCGTACGCCTCCGGCGTAACCCACTCGTCGATGCGCTCGGGACGCTTGGTCTCGATGTACTGCGCAAGGTAACCGGTCGTCGTGCCCCGCGCGCGCCCAAGCGTCTCGGCCGCCGCGTCGATCCCGACACCCGCCGCGAATAGCTCGAACGCTTTGTCCAGCACGGCGTTGCCCGCGGCGGCCATTGGTCGCGCCGGGCGACCCGGTCGCCGCCCTCCGGCGGTGCCCACAACGTCGGTGCGCAGATCGTGCGCGGCACAATACGCCCGGATCCGAGCCAGGAAAGACGCGCCCAGATCCACAAGCCTCTTGCGCCCGACGCCGTGCACGGCCAGCATCGACACATCGGACGTCGGCCGAACGCGGGCCAGGTCGCGCAGCGTCGCGTCGCTGAAGATGACGTACGGCGGCACGCCACGCTCGCCGGCGGTGCGCTTGCGGAGCGCGCGGAGGTCGTCGAAGAGCCCGCGGTCCACGCCGTCCCACGACGCCTCGTCATACCGCGTCTTCTTGACCTTCGCCGATTTCGGTTCGATGAGCCGGACAGACCGATCCCCGCGCAGGACGTCCCACGACGCTCGATTCAGCGACAGCGTCGTATACTTACCCGCCGACTGATCCATCAACCCCTGGTCGACGAGCTGGTACAGCATATTCGTGAGCGCCTTGCGGTCCGTCCCCTTCATCAGCCCGTACGTGCTGAGCCGACCATGGCCATAACGACGGACGCGCTCCGTATCCGCGCCGAGCAGGACGTCCATGACATGCCCCGCACCGAAGCGTTCCTCCACGCGGGCGACGCACGAGAGGATCTTCTGCGCGACGACCGTGGCGTCCGCCAGCCCCTCGACCTCCTCAAGGCACACGTCGCACGCACCGCACGACGGCTTGTCGTACGCCTGGCCGAAATACCGCACGAGCGCCTGGTGGCGACACGTAACACCGCCGCAGAACCGCTGCATCTGCGCCAGCAGCGCGAATTGCGGGCGGAGCACATCCTCCGGCACGTCTTCTCCCGACGCGCTGCGCTCCAGCAGACGCTGCCAACGCACCACGTCACCGCCGGAGTACAGCAGCACGCACTCGGCCTCCAAACCGTCACGCCCGGCGCGACCCGTCTCCTGCTGATAATGTTCGATCGACTTCGGCATCGTCGCGTGCACCACGCACCGGACGTTGCTGCGGTCGATCCCCATCCCGAACGCCACCGTCGCCGCGACGACATTCAGCGATTCCTCCGCAAACGCGTCCTGCGTCCGGCGCCGCTCATCGGACGACAAACCCGCGTGATACGCCCGCGCCGTGATCCCCACCGCGCTCAGATACGACGCCATCCGCTCCGTGTCCTTGCGGCTCAGGCAGTACACGATCACAGCCTCACCGTCGTGACGCCGGATCACGTCGGCCGTCTGCTCATGCGCGTCCACGCGCGGCACCACGCGGTACGTCAGGTTCGGCCTGTCGAACGCACCAACAAGCACCGCCGGATCGCAGAGCCCGAGTTGCGCAACGATGTCTTCTCGGACGCGTTCCGTCGCCGTCGCGGTGTAGGCGTGCACGCTCGCACCGCGCAAACGCGCCTTCAACGTCGCGAGCTGGCGATAGTCGGGTCGAAAGTCGTGACCCCAATGGCTGATGCAATGCGCCTCGTCGATCGCAAACGCACACACGTCGATCCGTCGCATCGTGTCCAGAAACCACGGCGTTAGGATCCGCTCCGGCGAGACGAACAACAGCCGGTACTTACCCGCGCCGATCCCGCGACTCGTTTCGTCGCGCGCTTCCGGCGTCATCCCGCTGTGCAGGCACGCGGCCGGATACCCGCACGCCCGCAGCCCGTCCACCTGATCCTTCATCAACGAGATGAGCGGCGAAACCACGACGTCGATCCGCTCCGCCAAAACCGGCGGGACCTGATAGCACAGCGATTTCCCGCCGCCGGTCGGAAGCACCACGAGCGAATCCCGGCGGCTGATCCCCGCCCGAATCGCCTCCTCCTGCAGCGGACGGAGCCGGTCAAACCCCCAAAACCGCCGCACCGGCTCGAGAATCCGCCCCAACGAAATGTCTTCCATCACGCGGCCGGCCGCCATGTCGGTCAGTATACCGGCGCCAGAAAAGGTGTCAGGCCAGAAAAGGTGTTAGGAAGATTCTCGGCGTATGCCCAAAACCTTCCTGACACTTTTTCCGATCTCCTTTTCCGATCCGGGCACGTTGAGTCTGACGCGCACGCCCGTCGCGGACGATGTCGACGCGCCGCCCGTCGCGGCCGGGGGGGCCGGACAACCCCCCCCCCCCCAACCCCCCCCCCCCCCCCCCCCCCC
>JBHHVO010000386.1:0-2910 GCA_046754365.1 Phycisphaerae bacterium
CGTCGGTGCCGACGACGAAGTCTTCCGCGGTAGCATCCACCACGCGATCGGCGCCCGCGAGCGAACGCCGGTCGATGCAGAACGAAACGGTCGGCAGGCGACGCAGCGCGTCGGCGACGGCGCGATCATCCACACCGGATCGCTCGAAACCCACGATGGCATAGCTGTGTGCCAGGCCGGCGGGCGCGACGCTCGGCGCCCACGCGCGTAGGTCGTTGTCGATGCGGTAGTGCGTCAGACCAAGCCCGGCGGCGGCCGCGGCGGTGAGCCATGCGCACCAACAGACGGGCCGCACGGCGCGGCGGCGTTTGATGCGTGGCGCCGGCCCGGCTGGCGTGTCGGCGGTCAAATAATCGTCCCCTTGCGGTCGATCGCATAGCGGGTCCGTCGCCACGCGACGCTTCGCCGGATCATAAGCCACCACCACGCCCGCGCGAGGATCGCGATGACGACGACGACGGATACGGGATACAACAGCAGGTAACGCCGCCTGCACCCGCCGAATCCCCAGAATCCGTAGCTCACGACGAAGATCAACACAAGGTGCACCGCGCATAACGCGACCGGAACGAGCTGGGTTGCGTCACCAGCCATCCGCCACGTGCCCCACGCGAGCCACCACGCCCCCAGGACGAACGGCAGCAGCGATCCGACGAGCAGCCACACGATGCTCGCCGCGATTCTCGCGCTGCTCCGCAACGCGCCGACGTAAATGCGCGCCCAGCCGTCGGCGATTGCGCCGAGGCCGCGGTACATCCTTACGCTTACGATGTCGCGGCCGGACGCGACCCAGCACGCAAGCCCGGCCCGCCGTGCGTTCTCCGCGAGCGGAATGTCCTCGATGAGTGCGGACCGCACCGCGCGGTGTCCGCCGATGCGTTCGTACGCGTCGCGCCGAATGAGCAGGAACTGGCCGTTCGCGAACGGCGCGCCGCGCTCCGCATCGCCTGCGTGCCGCGCACCGAACCACAGCGCGATGATCGCGCCGCAAAGCGGAATCGCGATGTGCTCCCAGAACCCGCCGGGCGCCTGACGGGGCCAGAGCGTCAGCACATCGACACCGCGACGGTGCGCCTCGGCGACGGCGACCGCGACGGCGTGCGGCTGAACGGCGCAGTCGACGTCGAGAAACAGCAGCCACTCGGCGTCGATGCCGCGCGTGGCGTGCCAGAGCGCGTGCGACTTGCCCATCCAGCCCGGCGGCAGGTCGTCGATGCGGTCGACCCGGACGCGCGGGTCGGCGGCGGCGATGCGCCGCGCGATCGACCGCGTGTCGTCGTCGCTGCGATCATCGACGACCACGACCGACAGCGCGGCATACGCCTGCGCGAGGACACGTGTCACGCACGCCTCGAGCCCGTCGGCCTCGTTACACGCGGGAATCACGACCGCGACGGACGGCGCCGCACCGTGCGGTGGCGTGACGGGAGTGTCCGGATCCGGCGCCCTGCGGAGCACAAGCCCCCGGCGCCGTACCGCCACCTGTGCCATGAGCAACCACCCCCAAACGGCACAAATGCCACCCCATGTCACCACGACCGTCCAGCATGCTACCGGCATGGCCTGCCATCCGGCCGGCGGTGAAGCGGCGGTCCGAGCGCACGGTCGTGTCGGGGTGCGGCCACCGCAAGCGGGTGGGTGGGCTGTTGCGCGTCAGGGAGCGGTATACGTCGGCCAGCGCAACGTCCGCTCGAGGAGATGGGGATCGTCGAACAGGAAATCATCCCAACGAATCCGATGCGTGCCGCGCTGGCGTGGTTGCCCGGCGCTGAGGATGCCCGTCGGCGCGAGCAGGTACCCTTCCGGCCGACCGGCCCCGTGCACGAGGCCGTCTGCACCGAACATGCTCGCGACACCGTCGCCGAGCGGCAAGCGCTCCAGCACGCGATAATCCATGAGTGCGTACGCCGCGTCGGCGACGACCCGCACACCGTCCCGCTGCGCCGGATCGGCGAACGTCACGCGGCATACCTCGTGGTAGCCCGCGGCAACGTAGATAACCGGTCGCGGCCGCGTTTTGTCGTCCGGCAGATCGAACGTGTCGATCACGATCACGTCGTGTTTGCCGCGCATGTGCTGTTCCGTAGCGAACCGCTTGCCGGGCAGCGGGCCGCCGTACGCGCGGCGGGCCGAAGCCTCGAGCGCCGCGGACACGAAGACCTGATGCCCGCACCCGCAGTTCAGCGACGACTCCACGATGAGCGGCCGGTCGCGGGCGTCAAGCGTGATGCGCAACATCCCGCCGTCGATCCGCCCCGCGGACGGATCGCGCGGCGTCATCTCCGGTCGCTCGGGAAACCACCACACGTACACGAGCTGGCGGTGGCGGCGCCCGTGGATCTTCGCCGTCCACGTGTAGGCGTAGAGCGCAGGCGACGCCGGATCGATGTGGACTTCGACCGCCCCGGGTCCGCCCGCGAGCCGCACCGTGCCGATCCGATCGTCGTCGATCGGGTAGCCGCGGTCTTGGGGCCATTCCACAGCGATCGTCGGTGCGTAGCGCCGGAGCAGGTCGCGGCGACCCTGCGTTGCGGACCGCCACACCGCGACGCGGTCAAACCGCTTGGCCACCTTGGCATCGGCCTTGGATCGGAGCTTGGCCTCCTCACGCTCGAGACCAATCCACGCCGGTATCGCCGCCCACGCGAGCGCGAGCGTCCTCGTGAGTCGGCCGCGCTCGTCCGGCAACGGTTCGACACCCCGGCGATACGCGCGAAGCTTGTTCCGGAGGCGCTCCAGCGGCAGGCGCTCCACGTCGAGCAGGTCTCGCTGCAGCGCGGCGGACGCGGTGTGGTCGTATCGGGTCCGGAGCACGTCCGCCGCCGTAGCGCGATCCCCCGCACGGGCTTGATTCGCCGTCTTGGGGACGATCGTGGTGCCGAGCGCTGCGCCGGGTCCGGCGGCCGGCGC
>JBHHVO010000387.1:0-2859 GCA_046754365.1 Phycisphaerae bacterium
GCTGATACGCTGGATCGGCACGGAAGTGCGCATCTTCGCCTACCTCCAGAACACCGTGCTCGTCGTGTGTTTCCTGGGTCTGGGGCTCGGTTGCTTCACGTGTAGGGATCGCGTGGATCCGAGGCGGCTGCTCATCCCGCTGCTCATCCTGACCGCGCTATTCGCCGTGCCGGCCGCGCGCCGTGCGCTCGGACACGTCAGCGAGCTACTCAGCGTCACCGGTGACTTCGTGATCTGGAAGCAAGCGCTCAGCGATCAGCCCGCCGAGACGTTCCTGTTCGTCGCACTCGGGCTTGGCGTCACGTTCGGTCTCATGGTCCTCGTCGCGGAGATGTTCGTCCCGCTCGGACGCATCCTCGGCAGGCTCCTGGACGACAGCACCAACACGATTCGTGCGTACTCCGTCAATGTCGGCGGGAGCCTCCTCGGCATCTGGGGTTTCGTCGCGCTCAGCGTGTGGTATCAGCCCCCGGTCACGTGGGTCGCCGTCGTGGCCATCCTGCTGCTGCCGTTCCTGGGTCGTGGTCCGCGGGCCAGGGTCAACATCCTCATGCTCGCCGGGTGCGTCGCGCTCGCGTGGTGCGCGGGCCGGTCGAACGACGCCGTCACGCTGCGCTGGTCCCCGTATCAGAAACTCCTCCTCCGCGAGCCCGTCGACACCGAGCATGAGGTCGGCCGGTACATCGTCGAGGTCAACAACACCGGCTACCAGGCCATGATCGATCTCAGCGACCGGCACGTCGCGGCCGACCCGACGCGATACCCACCCGCCATGCGCGGCTACAGCCAGTACGACATCCCGGCCCTGTTGCACCCCGATCCGCGCAGTATGCTCATCGTCGGCGCCGGCAGCGGCAATGACGCCGCCGGCGCCTTGCGGCACGGCGTCGAGCGCATCGTCGCCGTCGAGATCGATCCGGCCATCATTGCGATGGGTCGCGCGTACCACCCCGAACGACCCTACGCGTCGCCGCACGTCACCATCGTGAACGACGACGCGCGATCCTACTTCGCCAACTGCGCCACACGCTTCGACGTCATCTCGTTCGGCCTGCTCGACTCCCACACCATGACCGCCATGACCAACGCCCGGCTCGATCACTACGTCTACACCCGCGAAAGCATCGAACACGCCAGGTCGCTGCTCGCCGACGGCGGCGTCATGGTCCTCTCGTTCGAGGCGCAGAAACCCTATATCGCCGATCGCATGGCCGGCGTGTTGCGCACCGTCTTCGGCGCGCCGCCGATTTGCTTCCGCATCCCCACGACGCACTACGGCTGGGGCGGTGTCATGTTCGTCGCCGGCGACCTTGAACGCGCCCGCGCGCAGCTCGCCGACCATCCCGCGCTCGCCGCCCTCATCGCGAATTGGCGCACGAAGGCCCCGCTCGATCTCACGGGCACGACGCGCATCACGACCGATGATTGGCCCTACATCTACCTCGAAGCGCCGCGGATCCCCGTCCTGTTCTTCCTCTTGGCCGTACTCATGGCGCTGCTCATGCTCCGGTTTCAAAGGGTACTCGCCATCCCGGACTTCGCGGCGCGGTGGTCACGCACGCATTGGCACTTCTTCTTCCTCGGGGCGGCGTTTCTTCTGCTCGAGATGCAGAACATCAGCAAGGCGTCCGTGGTCCTGGGCAACACGTGGTGGGTGAGCGCGGTCATCATCTCCGGCGTGCTCGCGATGATCCTGCTCGCGAACGCCGTCTCCGCGCTTCGCCCGCACCTGCCCCTACCCCCGGTCTATGTCGCGTTGTGCGGCTCGTGCCTGGCGCTCTATGCGATCGACATCTCGCAGTTTGCGTTTCTGCCGTTTACGACCAAGGCGGTGCTCGTCGGCGGCCTTACGACGCTGCCGATGTTCTTTGCCGGCATCGTCTTCATCCGCTCGTTCGCGGCCGCGTCGGCCAAGCACGAGGCCCTCGGGGCCAACCTGCTCGGTGCGCTCGTGGGTGCGCTCATGCAATCGGTCACGTTTCTCGTCGGCATCAAGGCGCTGCTTCTCATCGTCGCGGCGTTCTACGTGCTCGGGCTGCTCACGCGACCCCGACCGGCCGGGCGCCCCGAGCCGGCGCCTGAGCCGCTGCCCGCCTGACACGCGTCGTCGGGCCGCATCCGCGCGACGCGACCTGGTGCCGCATGCGCGTGTGCGCTATGCCGCGAATCGGCGCCACCGTTGTGACGAACACCTCACGCGTCGGCCGTTTACGAACGCGTCGAAATCTGGCATGATCCAACGCGAGGATCGTATGCCGACACGAAAAAAGTCGTCCAAGCCGCGGGCCGCCGTGACCGATGGCCTGACGCCGCTCCCGCCTCGGGCGTTGCGGTGGCACTGTGACCATGCGGCGCTCTCGTTCGACTCGACGGCGGACGTCGATCCCGCCGCCGGCATCGTCGGCCAGGAGGCCGCCGTCGACGCGCTGCGGTTCGGCGTCGAGGCGACCGCGCCGGGGCAGCACATTTTCATCCGCGGTCTCAGCGGCACCGGACGCCTCACCCTCGCCCTGAGGTTGCTCAGGGACATCCAGCCGGTCTGCACACAAACCCAAGACCGGTGCTACGTCCACAGCTTTACGCAGCATGACCGCCCCGCGCTCATCACCCTCCCGGCCGGCGAAGGTCGCAAGTTCCGGCGCCGCGTGGAAAAACTCGCCGACTTCATCCGCGACGATCTCAAGGCGGCGCTGTCGTCCGAGGGCATCACGGCCCGAAAGGCGGCGCTCGAGCGAGCGACCTCCGCGAAACTCAAGGAGGTCGTGGCGCCGTTCGAGCGATCGCTCGAAGAGGCTGGCCTGACACACGTGGGCGTTCAGGCCGACCCGGGGGTTCAGACCGCGATCTTCCCGCTCGTGG
>JBHHVO010000388.1:0-2855 GCA_046754365.1 Phycisphaerae bacterium
ATGGGCCTACGGGCTCCGGTCCCGAATGCCCGCCAACATAGCCGATCGAGCCCGGATCGGTCCAGCGCGGCGACCGACGTGACGCGCCCGACGCTGCTTCCCGTGGCCGTCGCGGTCGGTGTGCTGTCGATTTCGACAGCGGCCGTGCTCATCAAGCGCTGCGACGACGCGCCGACAACGGTCATCGCGGCGGCCCGGCTTGGGATCGCCGCGCTGGTGCTGTTGCCGGCCGCCGCCACGCGGTTCACCCGGCGCGGCGGCACGTTGCAGAGACGGTACATCGGGCACATCGTGCTCGCAGGGGCCCTGCTCGCCGCGCACTTCTACTGTTGGATCCTGTCGCTCAAACACACGAGTGTCATGAGCTCGGTCGTGATCGTCACGACGAATCCGATCTTCATCGGCGTCATGTCCTACTGGCTCTTCGGCGAGCGTGTGAATCGGTACCTTGTCGGCGCGATCGTGCTCGCGGGTGCGGGCGGCGTGCTGATCGCCGTATCGGATGCGCATGCGGGCGCCGACGCCGCGTCTGATCCGTTGTACGGGAATCTGCTCGCCCTGGTCGGCGCCGTCATGGCATCGTGTTACTTCCTTGTCGGCCGGCGCCTCCGCCGCGAGGTCCACATCGTCGCCTACATCACGCCGGTCTACGCCGTCGCGGCCGTAATCCTTCTGGCGGCGGCGCTCGTCGCGGGGCACGGCTTTTCGGGATACAGGCCGGCGACCTACGCGTACTTCGTCGCGCTCGCGATCGTGCCGCAGATCCTCGGACACGGGCTCTTGAACTGGTCGCTGCGGTACATCACCGCGACGACGGTCTCGGTGTTCATCCTCGGCGAGCCGATCGGCGCGACCGTCCTGGCGTACTTCGTTTTGGGTGAAACGGTCGCCCCGCTGCAGGTGTGCGGCGGCGCGCTCACGCTGGCCGGTATCCTGCTGGCCGCGCGGAAGGCAGCGATATCGTAGACCGTGTTGGACACGCCGCGCACGAACCCGTACCGGGAGGACGAAGCGCCTGCCGAGCCCCGGTCCCGACACCGCACGCGGCTCGGCGGGAGCCTCGCCCTCCCGTTCTGGACGCGCTCTGCAGGATGCGTATCCCGCCCGCCACGCCGACGACGTCTCCACGGCAGCCGCACGGACGTCCGCCGCAACACGCACACCCCCTGACACGCGGTGACACGTGCGCTGCGCCGCCGTCCGGTTGACGCGGTCCGGCCTGGCCGCGTACACTCGCGGTCCGTGGATTCTGATCGACATGGTTCCTGTCGGAGGAGGCGTATCCCATGGCACTAGCGGCGTTTGGCCTGAAAAACTGGATCGACGAACACCGGCATCTACTCAAGCCGCCGGTCGGCAATCAGTGCATGTTCGCGGACAAGGACTTCATCGTCATGATCGTCGGCGGTCCCAACGCGCGGAAGGACTTCCACATCAACGAGACCGAGGAGTTCTTCTATCAGATCGAGGGCGACATCACGCTCCGCATTCGCGAGGACGGCAAGGTGCGCGACATCCCGATCCGCGAAGGCGAGGTCTTCATGCTGCCGGCCAACATACCACACTCGCCGCAGCGTCCGGCCAACACCGTCGGCATGGTCGTCGAGCGCCAGCGCCCCGCGGGCATGAAGGACCACGTCCGCTTCTACTGCGAGGCGTGCGACGAGGTCGTCAAGGACTACACGTTCGACCTCACGGACATCGTCAACCAGCTCAAGTCGATCATGGAGTCGTATTGGAGTGACGAGCAGGCCCGGACGTGCAAGAAGTGCGGCGCGGTGATGCGGAAGCCGGCGGCGGTTCCGGCGTAGGGTCGAGCTTGTGCGGTGTGTCGGTGCGCTCGCGGTCCCCAAGCGACACCGTGCTGGGCAGCTCATGGTCGGCTTTGACGGCGGCGCAACGACCGAGCTACAATCGGTGGGTGAGAAGACCGATGTCGTCAGGGATTGTCGAACCTAAACCGGGGCTCAACGTGGGGCGGATCCTTGTATCCATCGCGGTTCACAACGTCGACGATCTGGAGCGCGCCGACCGTGGCGAGATACGTCCAAACGAAGTTCGGCGGTTGCAGCTTGACGCGCTGGTGGACTCGGGCGCGACGTTCTTCTGTCTGCCCGAACCGCGCATCGAGGCGCTCGGGCTCACGTTCGATCGCAAGCGCGACACGCGGTCGGTAACGGGCGCCATGCAACTCGCGATATACCGTGGAGCGCGAATCGACGTGCAGGGCCGTAGCTGCAATGTCGAGGTGATGGCGCTTCCGGAGGGCCGTCAAGCCCTGCTCGGCCAGATTCCCCTGGAGACCCTCGACTGGTGGATCGACACGACCAACCGCCGCCTCGTCGGCAACCCCGAGCATGGCGGCCAATGGATGGCGGACGTTTTCTGAGCGTGGTCGATCGTGCCAAACATGGTTCATCACATGGGTCCAGTGTGTAATCAGAGGCCATCACGTGCACATCGCCCGACTTGATGGTGTGCAAGGTCGTCATGTCTGAACACATCGAACTCGTCCAGCGGTTCCTCGGAAACCGCCCTGCGCCGGGTGTGTCGGACGACACGCATGGCCTTATCATCGACATCAGTTGTGCGATTGAAGATCACGACGCGTTTGTCCTACGGTCATATTCACACGAGGACGGCGTAGGATGTTTTCACGTCGAGTACGTGGGCGACGACGATTGTATGGGCGACATTGATCGCGAATTCTTCTCGCTCTACGGGATGTTCTCGCTGAGGCAACAATACATCGAGCAGTGCATCACGTCGGACGCGATCGTGTTCTGGATCCTCACAGGTTACGGTGATATGCTCGGCCCCGCGGTGCGGATTCGTATTGAGGGCGACCGCGCAAC
>JBHHVO010000389.1:0-2788 GCA_046754365.1 Phycisphaerae bacterium
ATCAAGGCGTTCTACGAACCGCTGCTCCGCGTGTTGGGCGAGCGTGGCATCGTCGTCGCGGTCGCTAGCGCGCCCGGTGCCGACTTGGACGACCTGGCGGCCATGCGTGGCGTCATGGTCCGCGCCGTGCCCATCACGCGACGGATCACGCCGGTGCGGGACATCCGAGCGGTCGTCGCGCTCGCCCGGTTCTTGCGCCGTCGGGGCGTGCGTCTCGTACACACCCACACGCCCAAGGGCGGCCTGGTCGGCATGTTGGCCGCGTGGTTCGCGCGGGTCCCGCACAGGATCCACACGATGCACGGTCTGCCGCTCGAAACCACGCACGGACTGCGGCGCGTCGCGCTCATCGCCGCGGAACGCCTGACCTGCGCGCTCGCGGATACCGTGTGCGTCGTCAGTGACAGCCTCCGCCGCCGCGCCGTCGCGCTGCGGCTTGCCGCGCCCGACAAGCTGCGCGTCCTCGGCCACGGAACCGCGTGCGGTGTGGATCACCACCGCTTCGAACCGACGGCCGTGACGGCACGGTCTGCCGCGGCGAAACGCGATGAGTTGCGTATTCCGCAGGATGCCCTCGTCATCGGCTTCGTCGGTCGCATCGTGTACGACAAGGGCATCCATACACTCGTCGATGCGTTCACGTCGCTCGTGGATCGCTACGACACGCTGCACCTGCTCCTGCTCGGCGATGTCGAACCACAGCACCGCCGCCTGCCGGCGCGGACGATCGACACGATCCGTCGACATCCCCGCATCCGCCACGTGGGTTTCGATTGGAACCCGATACCCTACTATGCTGCTATGGACATCCTCGCGCTGCCGACGCTGCGGGAGGGCTTCGGCTGCGTGCTGCTCGAGGCGGCGTGCATGGAGCTGCCCGTCGTCGCCACGCGGACCACCGGCTGTGTCGATGCCGTGGCCGACGGCGAAACCGGAATCCTTGTCGGGCCGGGTGACGGCGACGGCCTCATCGCCGCCTTGCGGCGCCTTCTTGACAACAAGGACCTGCGCAGCGCCCTCGGGCGCGCGGGCCGAACGCGAGCACGAACATGCTTTGGTCAACATCGCATGATCCAAGCGCATCTGGACTTGTACGCCGCGACGGCGCCGCCGCTCGCCGCGCGATGCGCCGCGCGGGGTGATGCATGACGCATAAAGCCCCCCGGTCCACGCAAGGTTCGTACGACGCGACACCTGGCGCCGGCATGTCGGGTGACGCGCTGCATACCGACGCAGCACGTAGGGAATCGCGGGCGCACGGTCGGACGGCCCGCCCGACACACGGCGCGCGAACCGGACACCCGGCGCGTCTCGGATGGATCGTGTTCGTCGTCGCGTTGGTCTTGTATACCGCCACGGCCAACCGGGGCGCGCAGTGGCAGGACAGTGGGATCCACATCCTGCGCGTTGTCACGCAGCAGCCCGTCAACCCGCTCGGCCTCGCGCTGAGCCATCCCCTGCACCACTGGCTGGCGCGCCTCGCGGTCGCACCGGGCCTGCTCGAACCGGCATTCTCCGTCACGCTTGTCAGCGCGTTCGCCGCCGCGGTCGCCGTCGCCGTCGTGTATGCCTCTGTCCTGAGCCTTACGGACAACTCCCGGGCGGCCGTGTTCGCGGCCATATCCCTCATGGTCGCCAACACGTTCTGGCAGCTCGCCACACGAGCCGAGACCTATACCATCACGGCGGCACTCCTCGCCGCGGAATCCTGGTGCGTCATCGTGTACGCCCGGTGTCGCCGCCCGCGGCACCTTGTGGCCATGTTCCTGTGCAACGGGCTCGGCGTCGCGAACCACATGGTGGCGGCGCTGACCACGCCGATCCTCGCGGTCGTCGTGGTTCTCGAAGTAATGCGCGGCCGTGTGCGACGCCGCGTCGCCCTGGCCTGCGGCGTTGGCTGGCTCGTGGGCTCACTTCCCTACGGTGTCATGATCGTGGACGCGCTGCTGTGTGGCGGCGGTGCCGTGGACGTAATGAACTCGGCGCTCTTCGGGTCCGCGTACGCGGGCAACGTGCTCAACGCACGCGTGACGTGGTATATGGTGATGGTCAGCGTC
Source organism: Phycisphaerae bacterium (assembly GCA_046754365.1). Taxonomy (GTDB): domain Bacteria; phylum Planctomycetota; class Phycisphaerae; order UBA1845; family UBA1845; genus JBHHVO01. The sequence continues at coordinate 2,058 of JBHHVO010000389.1, forward strand.
GGCTGTGTCGGGTTCAACTTTCCGAATCTGCTCCTCCCGGCGTCCATGCTCGGGATCCTGCGCTGGCGGGGTCTGCGTTCGTCCGGGCTTGCACGGCGTGTCTTGACGGCGCAGTTGTGCGTGCACGCGCTCTTCGCGCTGCGCTACAACGTCGTGGATCAACATTACTTCTTTCTCCCGATGTATGTCCTGCTGGCCGTGTTCGGCGGGTCCGGATTCGCCGTCGCGCACAAGACATGGTCCGGCCCGAACGCGCGCCGCGCGCGGATCGCGGCAGGCGTGATGCTGCTGGCGACACCTTTCTTGTATGGCCTTGCGCCCGCGGTGGCACGCCGGTTCGATTGGCTCGGCTCGATCGTACACCACAAGCCCTATCGCGATGACTACACGTACCTCATGACGCCGTGGTCCGTCGTCGAGCGGTCCGCCGAGCGGTTGAGCACGCACGCGCTCGCACTCGCCGGGCGAGACGGTTTGATCCTTGTGGAGGATGGCATGGCCGAACCGGCCCTGCGGTATCACGCGATACGCCTCGGTCGCGTGGACGTGGACATCACGACGGACCTGGACCCCGACCATCACCGGGCCGACGCGGCGGCGGGCCGCACCGTCGTCCTGGTCCCTTTCAACGCAAACGCGCCAACCGCCGCGCCCCCCATGGGTTCCTGGCAGCGTGTCGGCGATCTCTACACACTCGAGAAAAAGGTGTCAGGAAGGAATGGCACTGCCGC
>JBHHVO010000390.1:0-2785 GCA_046754365.1 Phycisphaerae bacterium
CTTGGCGCGGAGGACGATGGACCGGGTCTTGTGCGTTACCAATCGTCCGTCGGCGATATCCACGGCGATCGAGCGGGCCGCTTGCAGACTACGCGTGGCCGCGCCGTGGTCGCCCATGCGTGACCAGCGGTAGGCGCGGGCGATCATTACGGTGACGGCTGTGGCGCCCGGCGCCAAGTCCGCCGCCGCGACGAAGTCCGCGCGGTCCGATCCGGCCTGGCGTACCACACCAAACGTGAAGCGCCGCTCGCGTGCGCGGCGCTCGATGTCGGCGAGCTCGGGCTCGTTGGCGGCCAACCACGCGATCGCACGGTCGTAGTCCGGGTTATCGGGTGCGCGCGCGGTGAGGTGGATGTCGGCGGGCGCGTCCACGATGGCATCCGCCAAGAGCGCACCGGCGTTGTCGAAGGCCTCCGCGCTTACCCGCCGCGTAAGCGGTGAGGTCGGGTAGGTGTCGGTGAACTCGTTAAGGCGCGAGACGTAGAAGTTCAACTCGCTTAGCTTGTCCATCTCGTGCGGTTGGCCGAGTCGTTCCAGGACCATGTGGGCCTCGGTGGTTGCGCGTGCGGAGCGCATGCGTGTATAGAGCACTGCGATCGTAACGGCGAACGCAATGAGGGCGGCGAGGCATCCGGTCGCGGCGGCGACGCGGCCGCGGTGGCGCTGGAGTGTCTTGCGTAGGACGTAGAATGTGCTGTCTCGTTTGGCGGCGATGGCATCATCGGCGAGGCAGCGTTTGATGTCGTCGGCGAGGGCTGCGGCGGACTGATAGCGTCGGTCCGGATCCTTTTGCAGCGCGGTGAGCATGACGGTTTCGAGATCGTCGTCAATCTCGCGACGCAACATGGACGGGCGTATGGGTGGGGTCTCGAGGATGTGGCGCGCGACGGCCTCGCGGGTTTCGTTGTCGACGGGATACGGGAGTTGGTGCGTGAGCATCTCGTACAGGATGACGCCGAGCGTGTAGACGTCGCTTCGGACGTCCACGGCGGCGGGATCGAGCTTGGCTTGTTCGGGGGATGCATAGTGCCAGGTGCCGGCGAACTCGCCGACTCGGGTGGCATAGTCGGCGGGTCCGGACGCAGGGTCCGACACGGTCTTGGCGAGACCGAAGTCCACGATGTGCGGCGTGCCGGAGGCATCCACGAGGATGTTGGAGGGCTTGAGGTCACGGTGGAGCACACCGTGTCGGTGTGCATACGCGACGGCCTCGCAGACCTCGAGGAAGAGCGTGACCACGGCGTCGAGGGATCGTGACACGGTCGCCAGGTACGTGTCGAGCGGTTCGCCGTCGACGTATTGCATCGCGAAGTAGTCGTGTCGACGGTCCTGGCCGGACGCGTACACGCTGACGATGTTGGGATGGGTGAGTCTGGCCGCGAGCTCGGCCTCGCTTCGGAAGCGCCGGCGTTCCGCCTGCGTGGCGAACGCGCCGTCGCGGATGACCTTGAGCGCGACCGTTCGTCTCGTGCCGAGCTGCTCGGCCTTGTAGACGACCCCCTGGCCCCCTGCGCCGACCTCCTCGAGGATCCGGTAGCCGGTGACGCTTGGGAGGGATGGATCGCCGTCGTCCGTGTCTTCGTGACCGGCGGGGGGGCACTCGCCCGCGGCGTCGGCTGCGGGTGCGTGCGTGTCATCCCGGAGTCCGGCTTCGCGTATGAAGCTGTCCAGGCACGCGGATTGTTCGAAGAACTTCCGGAGTTCGTCCGCCCAAGCGGGATAACGCTGGATGTACGCCTGAGCGTCCGGGGATTCGCCGCGGTTGATTCTTCGGAAGTAGTCGGCGATCACTTCGCCGAGTGTGTGGTCAGAAGAGGTCCGACGCATCGCGGACGCCTAGCTTCTTTAGAAGTGATTGCTGCGCACGGCGGATGAGCTCGCCGAGGGCGTGTGTCGTGCGGCCCATTTCGGCGGCCACGTCGTCAAACGGCATCTGCTCGATCCTCACGAGCGTGAGGGCCCGGCGCTGATTCGGGGGCAGTTTTGCGATCGCAGACCGAAGCAAGCCGCGACGCTCCGCCGCGGAGGCAACGCTCGATGGCGTCCGGCCGGATGGCGGGAGATCCTCATACGTGAGACCCGGGCCGGAAGACGCCGGGCACTTGAGTCGAAGGGTCGGACCGAGTTGGCGCGGTGCATCCGAGGGCCGCGCGATCACCCGCCGCGCGATCGTGAGGATCCACTGGAGGAACAGCGCGTCACCGCGGTACTCAAAGCGATCCGCGCGATTGAGCGCGCGGCGGACCGTCTGCTGGTAGAGGTCGTCGACGGTTGTCCATCGCAATACGCGCCGGCCGGATCGGCCGGCGATGAAATGGCGCACCGCGGCCTCGTGCTGCTTGATCAGCCGCTCGACGAGGACGCGCGTGTCGAGTTCGTCCGGTTGGTTTGGCAATCCGCTCTTCTCACAACGAATCCGCTCGCCAGCGGATGCGTACCATTGTAACGGAATCCACTCGGTTTTGGAAGGCAGCGCGTCTCGGCCGGCCGGCGGAGCTTTTCCCGGGATGTGGCGGACGCGACACGCGTCGATGGATCGCGTCACCAGGCGCGGGGGGGCACCTCATCAGTCTTGCGGCGTGCGTGATCGTGTGCTCCGTGTCCGCGTACACACACGATCGGCCAGTTGGAGATAGACGACTGGTTGTCAGCAGCGCGGTCGAAAGGCATCGCCGGGCTTCAGGACGCCGGGATCACTCGTCGCGGCCCGGCGGCGTATCATCGTAGGGTTCCACGACGCTCGTGGCCGGGCGGGTCAGGCCGATGACGTTCCCATTGGCGTCTT
>JBHHVO010000391.1:0-2755 GCA_046754365.1 Phycisphaerae bacterium
GTTCTTGCCGGGCATCTTGATGTCGCTCAGCACCAGGTCGAACCGGCGCGTCGCAACGAGTTCGGTCGCGGCGAGACCGTCGGCCACGGCGCTCACCGTGCAGCCGTACCCCGCGAGGACGTCGCGGACCGTGTCGCGGATCACGTCTTCGTCGTCGGCGACGAGGACCCTCCGCCCGGCGAGGACGGGGTCGCTACGGACTTCGGCGCGGCGCGCGGCGCCGACGACGCCGGGACGGCGCGATGCGATCCCGTTAACCGCATCGCGAATCGCGTTCGCGCTCTCCGTCAAGTGTGTGAGTCGTGCGCAGAGCCCGCCGTCGGCGCTGTAGTCCTCGGAGAGGTGATCCACCCCCACGAGGATATCGTTGAGCGGACCCGTGATCTCCGCGCGGACCCGTCTCGCCGCACGGCCACCCGCCGTCGACTGTTCGTGCGCCAACATGTCGATGATGTTCAGGGCGAGCGCGACGTAACCGCCAAACCGCTCGGCCGCCCGCCGATCGTCGTCACCGAACGCCCCGGGCGTGGTGCTCTCGAGGTTGAGCACGCCCACCACGTGGTTCGAGCGCTTCAGGGCCACGGTCAGCGATGAGTGGGCCCCGGCAAACCCGGACCGGTAATACGGGTCGCCGGCGACGTCGGGGCAGATGTAGCTCCGCCCGATCGCGGCCACGCGGCCGCAGATGCCCTCCCCCTCCGCGGACGCGACCGGCGACCGTTGCGCGATGGCATCGGGCATGTCCGACGCGAGCACGAGTTCGAGCTGGTTCGTCGCGCGATCGAGCATGCGGACGCAGAACCCGTCGAAATGCAGCAGGTCCTTTGTGTGCCGGATGATCTTCTGCTCGAGCAGCGCGAGGCGTTCCTGGCTCGTCAGGCGAGAGAACTGATCGACGTCGACGCTGATGAGTTCACGCCCCGCATGGTCGATCGCATTCGTGATCGCGTCGAACTTGTCGGCGCTCGTAGTGTCCCGGACCACGACCGCGACATGGGTCGCAGGCTCGACGAGGTTGCATATCGGCGTCGCCGTTACCTCGAAACGCTCGTTGGAAATGGTCGTGAAGTCGAACCGCTCGGCCGGCACATCGATGCAACCGCCTGCTTCCGTTCGGCGGGACGACGCCAATGCATCCACACACGCCCGGGCCAGCCGGCCGCGCAGCGCCTCACCGAAACCGAGCATCCGTCGATCCGCCCAGAGAAACCGCCCCGCGTCGTCCACAATCGCCAATGCGGTGTCACCCGTTCGCGCGGCCGCGTGGGCGCGCGCCACCGACCGGATCATGGCAGGGAGGGTCTCGACGGACTTGAGCTCGCCGGGGCTCGAAACGACGACGTCGAACGCCTCGTCACGCATCGCGGCGAGCGCCGCAGCAAGCGTGTCCACATGCGTCATGGACGCGCCCGTGTCGCCCAGCCGCGCGATCTCCTCTTCGGCGTCGGGCTTGCCCAGCACCAGCACGCGCAACTGCTTGACACCAAGTTCGTTCATCGTTCCACGGCACGCTCGACGCTGCCGCCTCCCCACGACGATGCCACCGTCCCCGACGGTGTCGCCGCCCCCATTCCTATTGTAGGCGCGCCGGCCGTCTTCTCGACCGGTTTGCGGACCGGTGTACGCCGCCACCTCGCAGGATAGCACGTAGGCGCGTGCGGGTTCAAGGCTTTGTCCCCAAGTCGCGCAGATTTTGCCCTTTGTCCGGAAACCGCGGGTTGGTGCCGTGGTGTGGCATGCGCCGGCGACCCGGTCGACCCCACGCTCGCGACGGTCCGGTTTGTACCATCGCGGGTCCGCGGAACGTCCGACCGCCACACGGCCGATCGTACAAGGCCGACGCCGCGGATCGTACAAACGCGACGCTGCGGGTCAGCCGGTCCACGCAGCCCGCCACCCCTGAGTCGGACATACCGCCCACAACCCATGCGTCGGACATACCGCCCTCCGGCGAACCCCAACGCCCACGCCGCCCATCGTATCGCGAACCAACCGGCACACGACCAAGCGACGCGCATGCCCCGGCGGCAACAACGGAGCGTCAGGCGGCAGCGCCCACGGGGTTACCGGCCCTATACCCGAGGGCGCAAGCCGCCACTGAACACCACGCGATCTCGATCGACACGGTGAGCCGCGAACCACCGGCGACGCATGCGACGCTCAGCCCCGCCGTGCCGCCGGGCGCGACCTCCGTCGACGCCGCCCACCACGGTCAACCGCCGTGATGCAAAAGCACGACGCGTTCCATGCCCCTGTCTCGAAACGTGCAGCACGGCGGAACCCCATAAAACGGTGTGAGTTATCGGCGTACGAATCGCACGTGCGCAGCGCCGAACCGCCGCGCGGGCCGGGTCGGCTCAAATATCGGGAGCACCCCCCAGATTTCCGGAAACCTGGCGGACCGCGGTGTCATGCGCTTGCGACATGCCTCCGGACGCCCATCCCGATCTCGCGAGAACCGGGACCCTGCCCCGCGCGACCGAAGCCTGCGCAGCCGCCGGGCGTGCCGACGCGGCGGCGTCTTCAAGCAGTGTGCTGCGGGCGTCTCATGTGACGTGTGGCACTGACCTGGAGCGGGGATAACGCCGCACCGCGCTCACGGCACGCCTCGCGTAGCAGCGTGTTATCCCTCACCGGCGTAGTCCGCGCACGTCTTGGGCGTTTCCCAGACGCGGACGTTCGCGACCGTGGCACGTTCAAATGCCCCGTGCAAATGACGCCAGATCACGCGCGCGATGTTCTCGACACTCGGATT
>JBHHVO010000392.1:0-2754 GCA_046754365.1 Phycisphaerae bacterium
CCCGTGGCGGCATGCCAGAGCGTCGCCGCGGCGACGACGGCCGCGACCCATACGTGGATGAGGCCGAACATCGTAGCCCCGGCCGCGACCGCACCGCTGACAACCGCCCCAGCGCGTCCCCGGCCGTCATACGCCGCGAGCCAGCCGAGTAGGATGAGCGCGACGGTGGCGATCTGTGCCGGGTCCTTACCGGGCGTGAAGTTGACGGTGGACGGATTGAATATGCACGCAAACGCGACGCACGTGGCCGCCGGCGGCGGCATCCAAAGGCGACACAGCCTGTACACGAAGCCCATCGCGCCGCCCCACACGAGCGTAAAGAGCATCGCGAGTACGATGGCCGTGACGAACTCACGTCGCTGGGTGGGGTCTTGTACCTCGTCGATGCCGAACCGTCGCTGGAGCCAGGCCTGCACGCGTGGCATCGTGGCGACGGCGCGGCCAAGCGCGACAATCGCGATCGTCATGCCGGGCGGATTGCTGAGCACCCGCCGCCCGCGCATCTCGTCGGGCCGATGTTGCAGGCGGTCGTAGAAGCCATGTGCCACGTAGGTGCGGATCGACGTGACGCCCCGCGCCTCCCACACAAACGCCCCTTCGTGCGACGGTGACTGCAGGTTGAACAGGTGTTGCCACGCATACTTCGGCGGCGCGAAGAACGTCCACACGACGAGCAGTGCATACGCCGCCGCCGCGCCGCACGCCCATGCACGACGCGCCCCCGGCCGATCGCTTGACCACCACCGCGACAGCGACAGCACGCCGATGGCGCCGATCGCGAGCGCCACCAAGGCCGCACCGCCCCGGAGCACCGCGAGCGGCGAGTAGCGATACAGGAGGTGCGGCTGACCGAGCGGCACGTCGGCGAAAAAGAGCGCGTAGAGCGCGACGAGTGGCAGGAGGCCCACGAGCAGGACACGGCGCGGCGACGCGGGTCGGTCCCCGGGTGTTCGCGTCGCGCGCGTGCGATGCCGGTCCGGCGGATGGGGATGTGAGCGTCCCGGGGCGGCATCCGGTGGTGTTCCGCCGTTGTCCGGCGTGGTGGGATGTACGTTTTGGGGGGTCGTGTCCGGTTGCGTTTTGCGGTTGTCCTGGTTCTGCGGGTGTGACGATGGGGTCTGGTGCGTCGGCATGGGAAAGGCTACGGATGCCGCCGCGCGATGCGGTAGCGTGTGTCCGCGTGGGTGGCCCCCGGGGATGCAGCGACGTGGTGGTCCGTGTTGGCGGCGGCGTGCTCAAGGATGTGGTACACCATTTCGGCGTCGTCTGCGCGTCCGATCGCTGTGGCGATCTCGTCGGCGGTGTAGGCACCGCCCGGTTGACTGCGCAGGTGCGCGAGGACGCTGCGTTGAAGGTCGAGCACGGCGCCGGCCGCCCGTTTGCCGGCCTCGACGCCGGGCTGGTGATACGCGTTGACATTGATGAGCTCGGCGTAGAGCCCGACCGCGCGTTCGAAGAGGGCGATGATCGCGCCGACGGACCGTGCGGTGAGCTGGTTGAGCGTGATCGTGATCGACTGTCGGCCGGTGTCGAAGAGCGCCGCCCGCGTGCCGTGCAGGAACGCGTTGAGGTAATCGCCCGTCGTAACGTCATCGTCGACCATGAACGCCGCGACGTCTTGCCCGGGGGCATGCTGAACGCCGGCGTCGCTGTTGGCGAGGTCTTGTGTGGCGACGTGTTGACCCGCAGCATCGCCGCCGCGGTCGGCGGACGCGGCGGGGCGATCGGTGCGGATCTCGATGAAGGTTACGAAGAAGTCATCGGGCCCGTCGCGGAGCTGCTGCACGTAGGCGTGTTGGTCGGTGCTGCCCTTGTTGCCGTAGACGGTCAGGCCCTGGTGGACGACGCGTCCGTCGCGGTCCAGGCGTTTGCCGAGCGACTCCATGACGAGCTGTTGCAGGTATTGGCCGAAGAGCCGTAGCCGGTCGCAGTAGGGCAGGACGACCATGTTGCGTCGCCCGCGTCCATCACCTGCGTGATACCACATGAGTGCGAGGATGGCCGCGGGATTCTCGCGGATGTTGTGGCCGCGTGTGGCGGCATCTGTATCGCGCGCGCCGGCGAGCAGGGCGTCGATGTCCGCGCCGTGCAGGGCCGCGGGCAGGAGCCCGACCGGTGATAGTTCGGACGTTCGTCCGCCGACGAAGTCCCACATGGGCAATGTCGCGAGCCATTTTTCGTGTGTGGCGATGCGATGCAGCTCGCTGCCGTCGGCGGTGACGGCGACGGCATGGCGGGGAAACGCAAGCCCCGCGCGGCGGTACGCGCGGGCGACCTCGAGCATGGCGTTGCGCGTCTCTTTCGTGCGGCCTGACTTGGAGATGACGACGGTGAGCGTTTGTTCGAGCGATTCATCGAGCTCTGCGAGGATTCGATCGATTCCGTCCGGGTCGGTGTTGTCGATAAATCGGACGACCATGACGTCGTCTGCGCCGCCGAGCGCGTCGGCGACAAACCGCGGCCCCAGGGCGGACCCGCCGATGCCGATGACGAGCAGCACGAAGAAACCATCGCCGCGCTGCGGCTTGATCGTGCCGGTGTGCACGCCGTCGGCGAACCGCTTGACGGCGTCGACGGCGGATTCGATGTCACGACGGATGGCCTCGTCGGGCGCGCGGGCGGCGTCGCGGAGCCAGTAGTGGCCGACCATCCGCTGTTCATCGAGGTTGGCGATCGCTCCGGCCTCGAGCGCGTCCATCGCCGAGAGCGCGCGTTCCATCGGCTCGGCCATGCGGTCGAAGAGGTCGTCGTCGA
>JBHHVO010000393.1:0-2749 GCA_046754365.1 Phycisphaerae bacterium
CTCAGCGACGTGTTGTTGATACCCAGTGCACGCTGCGCGACGAGGGACTGAACGTTCGTGTTGATACGCGTCATACCGATTCGTGCCTCCAAACGCGCCTTTGAAATCGCACGCGCCGCGATGCCCGCGGGCTTTCGCGGCCGTGCGATTTCAACATGCGGTGTCGCCCGGCATCAGCCGGCGACGGGCTCGATGTCAACCAGCCCGGCGTCCGATCGACCCACGAACGTGTGGCCCGCCCGAACGCAACTCATCCACAGCGGCTCGGCGACACGGTGGACACCAGGGTGATGGGACCGTCCCCACGGAGACCACCGGGTAAGCGGACGCAGCGACGGCTGCTTACCAATCCAGAAATCGTCCTGCCGATAAACGGCCTTTAACTCATTCGGACCACGCATTCGGACCACACACCCACGCGCCCCGCCACGTGCGCCGCCACGCAGCACCGATAACCCGTCCTTCCCAAGGCATTGCTCGGAGACTCAACCTATTATGGGACCGGCGGGCGAAACGCGACGGCCGGCGGGACACAAGTTTTTTCCGGGCGCGTGGGCCGCCCGGCGTGTTCCAGCATCATCCCTGCGGTCCCACGGGTGCACGAGACGATGTTCCACCGCCGATGCCGCCGCGCGTCGCCGGCGTTGCGTGACAACGTCGTCGCGGCTAGTGTGCCGATGCAACGCAAACGACGGGTTGCGTTGGGTGGCACGGGCAAACTTGTTGGCCCGTGGTCATCGGATCGCCGCGACGGGCAAGCTGTCGCTTGCCCATGCCACCCATCAAATCAGGTGCATCGGAGCACTAGTGTGGCAGCGCGCGGTTTCGTAGGGATACCCCATGGCTTCCGTCGTGCGGGACGCGAAGCGCAGACCGGATCCCGTACCGCGCCGCACGTTGCCGCGACATGTTCCTGCGGCCACGATTCGTAGGAAACCACGACGCCTTTGAAAGACGGAGACAAGGACTCATGATGTGCGACCAACCGCCGCGGAGACAAGGATCCATCGCGTGCGACCGGACGGTTCGGACGCCGGGGTTCCCGCCGCGCGACCCGAGGCTTGCCCGCGCGGTGCCGCTGCTCGTGCTGTCGCTTGCTTCGGCCGTGTGCGCGGCGGCCCCACCGCCGGTCAACGGTCGGTTGGATCACGTCGGACCGTTCCGGACGCTCTTTGTTTGGGGCACACCCCATGACATGGGTGTTGCGCACGGCTACCTCCTCGGCGACGACATCGCCGCGATCCTCGGTTCGGGTGGCGTGTTGCCGATCCACGGGAATCCCGACATGGTCGATGCCCTGCGCCGGCGGCTTCGAGGCATCATCCGCGTACCGCCGACGACGCGCGCCGAGCTCGAGGGGATGCTCGAGGGCATCGCGCTGCGCCACGGCGGCCAGGCGCCGACGGTGCCGGGGCTCGGACGACCACTGACCATCGACGACCTGGTGCTGCACAACGGGGCCGACCTGCTCCGGGCGTTCGGTTGCTCGGGGTTCACCGGGTGGGGCCCGCGCGCGGGCGATGCGGGTGTCATCACCGCAAGGACGTTCGACTTTCCCGTCACGAGCCGGGCGATGCTGCGCCGGCAAATGCTTATCGTCCGCCGCCCGACCGGTGCGCACCAGGTCGCGACGGTTACGATGCCCGGATACATCGGTGCGTTTACCGGTATCAACGACGCGGGTGTCTGCACGTTCATGCACGACGGTACGGGATCGCGACGCCGCACGGCGTCTGGACCACCGTGGACCCCCGTGTCGCTCGTGCTGAAGGACGTGCTCGAGGCGACCACCGCCACGACCGCGCACGCCGCGGCCGAACGGGCGCTCGGCGCCGCGGCGCCGTATCCGTTCAGCTACCTCATCCGTGTCGTCGGGCCGCGCATACCGGGTCGGGATGCACCGCCGATACGCGTGTTCCGGATCGATGGCGACGGCGTCAGTGAGAACCCGATCGGCACGGCGGCGTGCATCACGACGAATCATTACCTCACCGCCGCGTTCCGGCCCGCGCGCGGTGCGGACGACTGGTCGCTCGAGCGGTACGACCGGCTGAGTCGGCGCATCCGCGGCGACGTCACGTCACGGGCGGCATGGGACGCACTCAGCGCCGTCGCGTCCAGCAGCCGCGGGGCACCGACGCTACACGCCGTGGTCGTCTATCCGGAACGCCGGACGCTCGACCTGGCCCTGGCCAGGTGGGACGGTCCCGCCGGACCGGCGCCCGACCGCGACGGCGCCGTCATCCCCGCTACCGAGGCGGCGCCGCCCGTTGAGATCACGTTCGCCCAGCTCTTTGGCCCCTGAGGCTGACGCGGTCGACCGACACGCCATCGTGGCGCCGCCGTCGCCGGCCGAGCCGGACCGGTGCGGGACCGATGCGGTCGGCGGGCCGGCACCGTCGGGCGGTGAACCCAGTCGGCCGTCCGTTGCGACGGTTCGTACGGGCCGCCGCTCAGCCGGCATCGCGCCGGGACCCCGCAGCGATGGAGGCCGCGGCACGCCACGGGCGCCGATGCCACGTCTGCGGGGGTGCGGCAGCACACGCAGCAACGGGCGTGCATGTTACAACGAAACGGTGCGATCGCGGTGCCGGCGTGCCACGCGCAGGTCACGCGCGGAAACCCCTACAAAACCAGGAATTTTCCGGCAACATGGGGTCTTGCGCCACGCTGCGACATGATGCGACGGGGAACGAAAACGAGGCCGAGGGGATTCGAACCCCCAACCACCGGATCGACAGTCCGGTAC
>JBHHVO010000394.1:0-2742 GCA_046754365.1 Phycisphaerae bacterium
AATGGCGTGGACCTCCGCCGACAGGTTCAGGTTGAGCGGATACTCGTGGAGGGCGGCCGGGCGGTCGGCGTTGCGGCGCGGACCAGCGGGCCGGGCGGCGCGCCGGTACGGCACATCCGGTGCGGTAGCGTGCTGTCGAACGCGAACCTCAAGACGACGATCGAGACGCTCGTGGGGTACGAGCATCTCACGCCGACGTTTGCCGACCAGGCGCGGGCCGTGCGGCTCAACAACAGCAGTTGTCAGGTATATATGGGCTTGCGCAAGGGCGAGCGCGTGGACTACATCGGTGATCTGCTGTTTACGTCCGTCGCCCCGACGTTCGATTCGGCCGCGTTGTGCGACAAGGACATCACGAGCCGGACGTTTTCGATGTACTACCCCGACATCCGCCCGGGCTCCGATCGGTACGCGATCGTGTCTTCGACGAACGCGAACTGGCACGACTGGGCCGACCTGCCGGAAGACGCATACCACCGGGCGAAGGCGCGATTGATCGAGACAACGCTCGACGCGCTCGAGAAGTACATCCCGGACATTCGGTCGAAGCTCGACCACGTCGAGGCCGCCACACCGAGGACGTTCCATCACTATACCCAGCAGGCGTGCGGCGCGACGTTCGGGACGAAATTCGAGGGTCTGCAGGTGAGCATGGACCTGCCGAAGCAGATCGGCGGCCTGTTTCACGCCGGTTCAGTCGGCATCATCATGTCGGGCTGGCTCGGCGCGATCAACTACGGCGTCATCGTCGCGAACGAAGTGGACGGGTACCTGCATGCGGCGCGTCCGGCGAGGGCGGCGTCGTGACGGATGCCCCCACGATGAGCGTCGACGCGATGCCGCAGCGCCCGCCGTTTCGGTTTGTGGACACGATCGTGGAGGTGTCGGCCGACCGGATCGTCACGACGGTCCGGGCCGATCCCGACGCGGACTTCTTCCGGGGGCATTACCCGGGCAATCCCGTCATGCCGGGCGTGCTTATCAGCGAGGCCGTGTTTCAGTCCGGGGCGCTGCTCGTTGCGCATCGCGAAGGCGTGCACGATCCGCGACACGGCACGCCCGTCCTGACGCGCATCCGGGACGCCCGCTTCCGGCGCATGGTACGACCGGGTGATGTCCTGAGCGTCGAGGTCGTCCTGGATGACGCACTGGACGGTGCGTACTACATGACCGGTCGGGTTACCGTCGACAGTCACGCGGTGTTGCGCGTGTCGTTCGCGTGCAAGCTCGCGCCGGTCGACGGTGCGCATGCCGGCGGCGTGCGTCCCGCGCCCGGTCGTGACGGAGCCTGCCCGTGAGTTTCTTGGGCCTAAGCGGCAAGACGGTCGTGGTGTTCGGCGTCGCGAACAAGCGCAGCGTCGCGTACGCCGTCGCGCGACTGCTCGAGCAGCAGGGCGCCACGGTCGTCTACAGCGTGCGCAGTGACGCGCGGCGTGAGGGGCTGGCGGCGCTGCTCGCGGATCGTGAGGTGCACGTATGCGACGTCGCCGATGATGGTCAGATCGCCGCACTCGCCCGCACTGTCGGCGCGCGACATCCGACGATCCACGGCATCGTGCACTCGATCGCGTTTGCCGACTATGACGCATTCTCCGGGACGTTCCACGAGGTCCGGCGGGAGGACTTTCTCGAATCCGTGTCCGTGAGCTGCTACTCGCTTATCGCCGTCGCGAACGCGTTCAAGCCGCTGCTGCACGGGCGGGCGGGCGTCGTGACGATTTCGATCTCCACGACGCGCATGGCGGTGGAGAGCTACGGCTACATGGCGCCGGTCAAGGCCGCGCTGGATTCGACTGTCGTGTTTCTCGCCAAGTCGTTCAGCCACGACTCCAACGTGCGGTTCAACGCGGTCGGCGCCGGACTGCTCAAGACGAGCGCGTCGGCGGGCATCCCCGGCTACGTCGACAACTACCTCTTCGCCGAGCGGGTGACGCTTCGCAAGTCGCCGCTACGCACCGAAGAGGTGGCCGGTGTCGCGGTGTTTCTGCTGAGCGAACGGGCGGCGGGCATCAACGCCCAAACCGTCGTCGTGGATTGCGGCATGGGTGTCAATTACTTCGACCGCGACGTCGTCAGACACGCCGTCGGCGGGATGTACCCGACCGAAGCTGCCGCCGACAACGCCGCGAATCAAGCCCCACGGAAACGGCACAAGCAGAAGCCGTAACCGCCGCCGGGTTGCGCGCGCTATCCGCCGGAGAAGTCCACCTTCGGTACGGCCTTCGCGTCCTCCGACACCTCGAAGTACGCGGCCTTTTCGACGCCGGCCAACGACGCGTAGAGCCGCCCCGTCAGCGTTCGTATATAGCTGTTGAGCGCCCGGACGCGGTCGTTGTACCGCCCTCGCGCGACGGCGAGTCGATTCTCCGTACCGGCCAGGTCGTCGTGAAGCCGCATGAAACCCTCATTGGATTTCAAGGCCGGGTAGCTTTCCTGTAGGCGCATCATCGGCACGAGCGCGGCATGTACGGCCGTCGCCGCTGCCGCCTTGTCCGAGACGCTGCCTGCCTTGAAGTACGCCTCGCGGGCCTTCGCGACGCCGAGGTATATCTTCTCCTCTTGCGAGGCGATGCCTTTGACCGTTTCCACAACGTTCGGAATGAGGTCGAAGCGCCGCTTGAGCTGGTTGTCGATCTCGGCCCACGCACCGTTGACCGACTCCTGAAGCGTCACCACCCGGTTGTACCCGCTACACGCACACCCGCCGAGCAGCATGAGACCGCCGCCGAACGCGATGAGCAT
>JBHHVO010000395.1:0-2737 GCA_046754365.1 Phycisphaerae bacterium
ACGGGCGGTTGCCTCGAACAAGCCAACATTGATCGATGTCCACGTCGACGCCGAGGTCGGACCGCGTGATGCGGCGCATCGCGGCCTCGGGGGATTCGCCGTCGCGGACGCGGCCGATGGGGAAGCGCCAGCGCCGGTCCGGTCCGGTCTCGTCGTACGGCAGGACGATGAGTACGCGGCCGTCGGGATCCTCGATAATCGCGGCTGCGTAGATGGGTGGTGGTGTTGTCATGAACGTCTACAGGCGGTTTTCGACCGCTTGGGTTGTGTCGGTTTCGTGTAGGGATACCGGCATGAGAACGTTGTCCCGATCCGCGCCGTAAGCGTATGGGGGCGGATGGAGGAAAGTCGCTGTCGCCGCGAAGGAACGGATCGCGTGCGCTCGCGGCCCGGCACGGGCGGATCCATCACGCCATCAGTGACCGTACACGAGCGCCCCGATGCAACGCAAATGACGGGTTGCGTTGGGTGGCACGGGCAGACTTGTTTGCCCGTGGTGATCCGATTGCCGCCTCGGGCAAGCTATCGGTTGCCCATGCCACCGATCAAATCGGGTGCATCGGAGCACTAGGTGCCGTCGACGGGGGGACAGGATGCGCCGTCGTCGGTCGTTGCGAGCGGCAAGGTCTGCGACGCCACGCCGAACGCAAGGAGCGCGACCGTGAACACGACGCGGAGCCCCCAACCCCAACCGTGTTGCCGGAGTTTGAGCGTTTTGCGCTTGACGCCGGCGATGTCGGTCGTGTTCAACTCGCCGCTGCGCAGCGCCCACCGGGCGTACCCGATGACACCGCCCGGCGGGTACCGATCCGCGAGAAACGATCGGATCTGCCCGGCGACCTCGGTGCGTACGTCGGCGACGGTGCGGTCGCCGATCGTGGGCCAATCATCCACCGCCTTGCGGCTCATGGTGTCCGCAAGGCCGGTGCTCTCGGCGAGCATGGACGTAGCCCAGCACACGCCGACGATGATGGTCGTGCCCCACACGACGGCCGTGCGGCGGTATGGCCGGCCCGGCGAGGCGATGCGGTATGTGACCGCGCCGATGACGAGTCCGAACAGCGCGAAGAAGAAGAGCCCGAGGTAGAAGATGAGCAGGGCCGCGGGATACAGGAGCCACCACGCAATCGGGATCGAGACGAGCGTGCCCGCGCCGACGCCGACCCACCAGCGCGTGTGCGACGCGACGGACTTGCCCGTGATCGCAATCGGTGCGGCGGCCGCGCCTGGCAGGGTCGCCTCCGGTCCGGACGGAGCGGGCAACGTGGCTTTTTGTGGGGGCGGTGCACTCGACAACGTCGCGTATCCTCGGGACACACCGGCGGCGTGCCGATGATCCGGTCGACGTTGACATATCGCGCGACGCCGCCGCGGTCAATCGCGCCCGCACAGCCCCGCCGCGTCCGGACCTGTCGGCCCCTGGCGCCCGCCCCCGGTTGCGTACGTAGTCAAGGCTCAGTGGGCGTGTCCGCGCTGGTATGCCGATGCAACTCAAACGACGGGTTGCGTTGGCCGGCACGGGCGAAGTTATTCGCCCGTGGTGATCCGATCGCCGCCACGGGCCGGCTATCGCTTGACCGTGCCACCCATGAAACGAGGTGCATCGGAGCACCAGCCGCTAGCCCCCACTGAAGAGCACGAGAAACGCGGCGTAGTCGTCGACCTCGATGTCGGCGTCACCGTCGGCGTCGAACATAACGCATCCCGCGGCAAACGGCGCGTCCTCCGCGCCGGTGAAGCAACGGAACATGATCGCGACGTCGCGCAGATCGAGGTCGCCGTCGGCGTCGCCGTCGCCGGTGAAGTCGAACACGCACCCGTCGTCACACGTGGATCCCTTGCCCTGGAAGACCCAATCACCCGGGACCTCGAGACACACATCGAACTCGAGCCCATCGAGGCAAAGGGTGGGATCCGCGAGACAGCACGCGCCGGCCGTCGGGCAGCCCGCCCCGTCCACGGGTGCGCCGTCCGGCGTATCCGGACAATCGTCGACACAGTCGATGACGCCGTCCGCGTCGTCGTCGACGGTATCCGGGACGCCGCAGCCGCAGAATCCGGGATCGGTCTTGAACGGATCATCGGGACAGCCGTCGCAGAGGTCGATCACGCCGTCCCCGTCGGTGTCCCCATCCTGCCCCTGACACCCGTCGGGGATGTCGTCATGGTTGCAATCCGTGTCGAGCCCGAGCGCGAGGACGATGAAGTCCGGGATGCCGTCGCCGTCACAGTCCGGATCGCAGACGTCGGGCACGCCGTTGTCATTGAAGTCCGAGAGCGTGCCGTCGGCGAGTTCGCAGCCGTCCGGGACACCGCTGTCGTTGCAGTCGTCGCACGCGGGATCATCGATGCATCCGGTGATGTCGCAGGCATCCGGCACGCCGTTGTTGTCGCAATCGTCGCTCGTGCCGTCGGCCACCTCACATCCGTCCGGCACGCCGGTGTCGTCGCAGTCGCCGCACGCCGGATCATCGACGCATGCGGCGATGTCGCACTCATCCGGCACGCCGTTGCCGTCGCAATCGCCACTGGCCTCGCTGTCGATGTCGCAAACGTCGGGCACGCCGTTCGCGTTACAGTCCTGGCTCGTGCCGTCCGCGATATCGCACATGTCGGCGGTGCCGTTGTTGTTGCAATCGAGCGGGTCCTGGCAGCCGTCCGGCACACCGTTGGCGTCACAATCCCCACACGCCGGATCGTCGGGCGCGCAGTTCATGATATCGCACGCGTCCCACAC
>JBHHVO010000396.1:0-2736 GCA_046754365.1 Phycisphaerae bacterium
GAGGTCCACGAGCATGACGTGCTCGGCGCGCTCCTTCGGGTCGGCGAGCAGTTCGGCCTCGAGGCCGCGGTCTTCGCCTTCTGTGGCGCCGCGCGGCCGGGTGCCGGCGAGGGGCCTGGTGGTAACGGTGCGGCCCTCGATGCGGCAGAGGATTTCCGGTGAGCTGCCGACGAGCGTGACGGACGGCGTCCTGACGAAGAACATGAACGGCGACGGGTTGATGACGCGGAGCGCACGGTAGATGTCGAACGGCGCCGCGTCGGTCACGGCGGAGAGCCGCTGGGAAAGGACGACCTGGAAGATGTCGCCTGCGCGGATATACGCCTTGCATTGTTCGACGGCGTGTTCGAAGTCGGTCTTGGAGATGTTGCTGTCACACCCGGTCGATCCGTCGCCGGGCTTGGGGATCGACCTGACGGCGCCGCCCGCGGCGCGCCCGATGCGGTCCACCATGTCCTCGATGCGGCGGGTCGCGTCATCGTACGCGGCGCCGGCGTCACCGTCGCCGACGTGGGCGTGGGCCACGATGTGCACGACCTTGCGGACGTGGTCGAACACGACCATGCGGTCGTAGATGCCGAACTGCATGTCTGGCAGGCCGCGGTCGTCTGGCGGCGCGGGTGCGAGGCGCTCGTAGTGCCGCGCGATGTCATAGCCCGCATAGCCCACCGCGCCGCCGAGGAACCGCGGCAACCCCGGCGGATGGACCGTGCGGTAGTCGCCCAGCAGTTGCTCGAGCCGCTCGAGCGGATCGACGCCGTCGTGGGTCTCGGCGTGTTCGTTGACGGTCACGACCGTGCGGTCGTGTTTCGATTCGATGAGCGCGACCGGCGCGATGCCGAGGAAGGAATGCCGCGCAACCTTTTCGCCACCGATCACGCTCTCCAACAGGAACGCGTACGGCTGATCCCCGGCGAGCCGCTCGAACGCGGACACCGGCGTGAGTTGATCGCTCAGCAGCGTGCAATACACCGGCACGGTGTTGGCCCGCGCGGCCAGCGCCGCGAAGCTCGCTCGGCCCGGCTGAAAGTCAAGCATATCTCGATGCTACCGCGACGCCGCCGCACCGGTCAACAGTGCGCGGGCGGTCGTGTGTGGCACAGCGGCGTAGAGGGGGTCCTCCAAGTAGGGCAGGTGAACAGCCTGCCTACACCGTCCACGCCGGGCAACCATCGCCCGCGCGGCCCACCGATAGTGAAGGCAGGTGAACCACCCGCCCGGCGGGGCTCGGCGGGGGCCTCGCCCGCCCGTGTTGGCTCGGTGGGAGCGTTGTTGCGCCGCGGCGTCGGCGCGTCGATCGTACATCGCTTGTCGTTTGTGGATGAGGCCGTAGGATAAACGTTTGCGGTCGCAACCCGGAACGGGTGGCGGCCTGGAATCTGGTCGCGCTCGCGGACACCCCCGCAGCGCTGGACACGGGCGCGGCAGGCAACGCCGTGGCGACGGACTCAAACGCTGCATGTCCGGCGGTCGCGCGATGTGTGCACGAGGTATGTTATGAAGAAATCACGTCTCTTTACGCCCGGCCCGACGATGGTACCGGAGGATGTCCTGTTGGAAATGGCCCGGCCGATGCAACACCACCGCACGGCGTGGTACCGTGACATGCACAAGGAGGTGCACGGTCTGCTTCAATACCTATTCCAGACCGAGGCCGCGTGCGTTACCGTGACGGGCAGCGGCTCGTCGGGTGCGGAGGCGGCGATCGTAGGGTGCTGTCCCGCGGGGCACAAGGCCGTCGTGGTCGACAATGGCAAGTTCGCGGAGCGGTGGGTGCAGGTGTGTCGGCGCTTCGGCATCGATCACACGGCGCTCTCGCTCGAATGGGGCCGCGGCGCCGACGCCGACGTAATCAATAAGGCCATGGACGCCGATCCCAAGATCGACACCGTCATCGTCGTGCACAGCGAGACGTCGACGACGGCGCTCTCCGACATAGCGGGCATCGCGCGCGTTGCGCGACAGCGCGACGCGGTCGTCATCGTGGACGGCATCACGGCCGTCGGCGCCATTCCCGTGAAGATGGACGCGTGGGGTGTGGACGCCTACATCACCGGGTCGCAGAAGGCGCTCATGCTGCCGCCGGGGCTTGCGTTCGTCGCCGTCGGCGATCGCGCGTGGGCGCGGATCGAATCCGGCACCACGCCGACGCTCTACAACGACCTCAACGCGTACCGCAAGTCGCTCGAAACCTTCGACGCCCCGTATACGCCGGCCGTGTCGCTCATGCGGGGGGCGCTGCACGTCCTCCGCGGCATCAAGGAGCGCGGGCTGGAGTCCATCTGGTCGGAAACGGCCCTCATGGCTCGGGCGACGCGTGCCGCGGCGGGCGCGATCGGGCTCAAGGTCTTCGCGGCCGACCCGGTCGATTCGGTGACCGCGCTCGTGGTGCCGGACGGCATCAGCGAACCCGACCTCCGCAAGACGCTGCGCGGGCGGCACGGCTTCCACCTCGCCGGTGGTCAGGCCCAACTCAAGGGCAAGATCATCCGGCTCTCGCACATGGGTTATGTCGACGCGTTTGATACGCTCGGTGCGATCGGCGCGCTCGAGATGACACTGCACGACATGGGACACAAGCTCGACGTCGGCGCCGGCGTCGCCGCCGCACAACGGGTCTTCGCCGCCGTGGCGTAGCGCCAGGACAGGGGCCGCCTCGCGGGTGTCCACCGGCCAGCCCCACGGCTTGGAAACCGGTAACGCACGCACGCGTTTCAGTTTCTCAACGGCCCCGCA
>JBHHVO010000397.1:0-2715 GCA_046754365.1 Phycisphaerae bacterium
CCTCGCCCTCCCGGTTTGGCTCGGCAGCAGCCTCGCCGTTCCGCGGTGGCCGCCCACGTAAGGAGGCATGGATCGCATGCACACGATGTCGTTGATTGACCATATCGCCATGCTCGGCCAGGCACCCGGCGGCGCCGGCGCGGGTCTGCCCGACGCGGTGCAGGTGGGGTCCGTCTGGGACTTCGTCATCAAGGGCGGGCCGATGATGATCCCGATCGGCGTGTGTTCGCTCATCGCGCTCACGGTGTTCGTGGAGCGACTCGTGACGCTGCGCCGGCGGTGCGTGATCCCG
The DNA here is from genome assembly GCA_046754365.1 of Phycisphaerae bacterium. Classification (GTDB taxonomy): domain Bacteria; phylum Planctomycetota; class Phycisphaerae; order UBA1845; family UBA1845; genus JBHHVO01. The sequence goes on from JBHHVO010000397.1 coordinate 293, forward strand.
CCTGGGTTTCTTCCCGGCCTGCTGCATCGGTTAAGACAAGGCGAGCCGGACCATTCATCAGATCGCGCCCATGACGGCGCGGCCGATGCCGACAGTGACGGGAGGTTTGGCGGCGGCGGCGGTGGGAAGCGTCTGAATGATGGGGATGTGGACGTTGATGGGCGTGGCGGCGGGGGAGGTGATGGGGACGATAAAGCGGATCGTGATCGCGACGGCGGCCGGGACGCGGCGCTGGCGTACTGTTCCGCCGATGGTAGTCCCGTGTCCAACGTGTTCGCCGCCGGCATTCGACACCTCCGTGCTCCGGTCGACGTCCTCGAGCGGCGGATTCGCGAGGCCGGTGAGCGGGTCGTGCGGGCGCTGCGCCGGTACATGCGTGTCCTGGCCGTCATCGCGTCGATTGCCCCGCTGATGGGCCTGCTGGGGACGATCTTCGGCATGATCCGGGCGTTTCAGACCGTGGCGACATCGGCCGAAGCACTCGGCAAGACGGAACTCCTCGCGAAGGGCATCTACGAGGCCATGATCACCACCGCGGCCGGCCTGCTCGTCGCGATCCCGGTGCTCATCGCATACCACGTCCTCTCCGCGCGGATCGAGGGGCTCGTGGCCGACATGGATGCGATGGCCGCGGACTTTGTAGAGCGGTATGCCGCGCCGGTCGACGTGCGCGGTTCGCGCTTGCAACGGGCGTCGCGACGGCCGCCGACACCGGAGCTGGTCGAGGACGCGGCGGCGGTGGGGCCGGGTTGACCGACCGCAGGGCGCGCGGCAACCGTCGCGGTGTCGCCGCGCGGCACAGCGGGTGGAGCACGATGGCGGGGTTTGTTCGGCCGTGGATGGGCGTTGTTCGTCGGTGGGGGCAACCTGTATACTGGTTGTCATCCTCTGGCGCGGGCCGGGGGCCCCATGACGCGTCGGCACGGTCGAATGCGTCCAACCCCTTACAAGGAGCTATGCAGTGCGAGCACCCATGACGAGTAGCGGTCGATGGATTCATAACACACGGTTGCCGCTGGTGTTGGTGGCGTTGGTGGGTGGCGCGTCCGCCATGGGGCAGTCGGCGCGATGGCCGCAATGGGGCGGGCCGGATCGCAATTTCGTCGTGGGTTCATCACCGCTGGCGGCGTCGTGGCCCGACGCGGGGCCGAAGGAGATCTGGCGTCGCGCCCTCGGCGAGGGCTACTCCTCGATCATCGTGGACGGACCCATGCTGTACACGATGTACCGCAGCGGCGACAAGGAGGTCGTCGTGGCGCTCGCGGCCGATACCGGCAAGACACAGTGGGAGCACGCGTACGTCGCCAAGGTTCACGAGAAGATGCGCACCGATTTCGGCAGCGGCCCGAACACATCGCCGCTCGTGCACGGCGATCGCCTCTATACCGTCGGTATCTCCGGACACACGTTTTGCCTCGACAAGCGCACCGGCAAACCAATCTGGTCGCACGACCTGATGAAAGACTTCGACACGCCGTACACGGGATTCGGTTACTCGGCGAGTCCGGTCGTATACAAGGACATGCTCGTGCTCCTCGCGGGGGGTAAGAAGGGCAGCATCATGGCCCTGCGGCTACGTGACGGCGGACTCGTGTGGCGGAACAAGGACTATGACCTGTCGTACGCGTCGCCGATCGTGATCAACGTCGATGGACAAGACCAGATCGTCGTCGTGACGGACAAGGAGGTCGTCGGGCTCGACGCCGCGACGGGCAACGCCCAATGGACCCACCCGCACGAAAACCAGTTCCACACCAACATCTGCACCCCGCTCTGGCACGCGGGCAATCTCTTATTCGTCTCGTCGAGCGGCGAGTCGGGCAGCCGGCTGCTCAAGCTGTCGCGCAAGAACGGCAAGAGCACCGTCACCGAGCTCTGGGCGAACAAGAAGTTTGGTATTACGCACTCGAACGCGATCTGGATCGGCGACTACATCTACGCACAAGCCGGCTACCAGCCGACGTTCTTCGCCGCGATCAGCGCCAAGACCGGAGAAACCGCGTTTCGCGATCGAGACTTCAACACAGCCACGTGCGTCTATAGCGACGGCAAGTTCATTATTCTCGATGAAAACGGCTCGCTCATGCTCGCCACGGCCACGCCCCAGGGCGTTAACGTAATCTCCAAGGCCGACGTGCTCGAAAACGTCGCGTGGACCCCGCCGACGCTCGTCGGCAAACGGCTTTATCTACGCGACAAGAAGAACATCGTCGTCCTGGACATCGGATAGCAGACCATGGGACAAGCGCCCGTGACGGTGTACGCCGGGCGGATCACCGGTCCGTAGCGTCGGCCCCCCGTGGCCGACGTAACGTGCCGATACGGTTTCGAATGCCTACGGCCGCCACGGGGGGCGGCCGCTACATGACGTGTGACGCCGAGTATGTGGGTCCTCCGCCGAATCTGTCACGTACGCCACCCAC
>JBHHVO010000398.1:0-2689 GCA_046754365.1 Phycisphaerae bacterium
CCGGGATAGCCTATCTTATCCGCGGAGTCGGTGCGGGTCCACGCACGTGGTTTTTGTGTCGTTTTTTTTTCGCGTACCCCCTTGGCGCGGTTGCTTCCGCGCGCATAATAGTGAGCCTGCTGGAGGGGGACATCGTCCACAGACCAACCCGTCCCCCCACGGGTTGGTTCCCCAAGGCCCGGTTTACCCCACCGGGCCTCTTTTTTTGCGCGGCGCGGACCGCCGGGGCGTGCCGGCTCGACCGGTGCATCGTCCCGCGTGTTCTCGTGCGTTCGGGTACCGGCGGCTTGCCTACGGACGCGGTTCCGATCGGTCCGAGCGCGGGGCGGTCGGTTCGCCGGCGATCCCGGACATGACGACACTCGGGTCCTCCGGCGGCGGCGTCCAGCACGCTGCGCACCGCGGTTCGTAGCTGTCGGCACCCCCGATCATGCGGCCATCGAGAATCGGGGTAAGTCGCTGGCTGTGCGTCGCGGCTGCGCCACAACGGGCGCACGTACCCTGCCGGTGGATGTGTCGATCCGCGAGCGCCCGGAGTGCATCGACGACCGGAAACGGCGTGCCCCAGCTCGAGCGGTCGAGCGCGGTGGCGACGACGTCGACGCCGCCGGCGGCGAGGGTTTGGACCACGGCGGGGAGCGGCTGACCGAGGAAGTGGGCTTCGTCTATCGCGACGAATCGCGTGTGTGCGGTGACGTGGGTCGGGATGTCTTCCGGACGGACGATGCGCCGGGCGGGCACCGCGTCGCCGCCGTGCGATACGACGGCGTCGCGCTCGTAGCGGTCGTCGCAGGCGTGCTTGACGACGACGCGACGGTCCGGCGGGACGCGGCGGAGCAGACGTAGCAGCTCGGTGGTCTTGCCGCTGAACATGCATCCGGTGATGAGCGTGACGACGCCGGGCCGTGGGGTAGACCGGACCGGCGCGCCGGTGCGCGCTGCGGCCTCGTTTGGATCACGACGCGTGGAACCCATGACGTGATTCTCGCACGAGAGACCCCCACGGGAAACAGGCGGCCCGGGCGCGCGGGCTATTTCGGGCGCGGCGGGCGGATGGATTCTTGCGGGGCCTGGGTCGAAGCGCCGGCGACGCCGGCGAGGAGCGTGGCCAGGGCGTCGTCGGGGCGGAGCTCGGCGACTCTCGCGAGCACGCGGGCGGCGTCGGGCGTCCGGCCGGAGAAGAACGCGCAGTAGCCGTAGAGCAGCGCGAGGTCTAGGTCTTCGGCGTGGGCGTTCGCGGCGTCGCGAAGCCGATTCAGGTGTCGATCGAACGCGCCGGGGTCACCGTAGTCGCTGCGGATGTCGATCGGGAGAAACGCGATGCGGGGCTGGAGGTCGAACGCCCGGCGGAGCAGCGGCAGGGCGGTTGCGTAGCGCCCGAGCGCGATCTCGGTGTGGGCGGCGTGGATGCGGCTGGCCGGGTCCCCCTGGTGGAGCTCGGCGGCGAGGAGAAAGAACCGTGCGGCCGGTCCGTAGTCGGCGGCGGCGAACGCGTCGAGGCCGGCGGACATGGCGAGATCGTATGAGGTGAGGGCGCGGTCCGCGTCGTACGCGTACTGTTGCAGGGCCCGCCCATCGCTGACGCCCTGTCGGTACGCGCGCTCGAGCTCGTCGGCGAAGTAGTAGTCGTCGATCCAACGGATCCCGTAGCGGGAGCGCCGCCGGCCGTGCCGGTATTGCCGCGGGTCAAGCGGCGGCGGCGGGCCGGCGCCGTACCACGGCCCGGCGGACCGGTACCGGCGCTCGCCCGGGTCGTCGAGGTCCCATGGATCGACGGGTCTCGGCGCCCGGCCGCCACGCCACGCGGGCGGGGGTCCGGACCGGTCGGCGTTCGGCTGGTCATGCGGTGGCGGCGGCGGGGGTGGCGCGGCATGCGGGGTCCCCGCCTGGCCGGGCTGCTGCGCGGGCCGGGGCGCTTGCCGCTGCTGGCGCTTGTGCCCGCGGCGGGCCTTCTTCGCCGGCTGTACTTGTTGGGCATTGGGGTCGCGTTGGGCCTTGCGATTGTGTTTGGGCTTGCGGTTGTCTTTGCCCTTGCGATCGTGCTTGGCCTTGGGATTCCCCTTGGCCTTCGGATTGTGCTTGGCCTTGCGATTGTCCTTGGCCTGGCGATTGGCTTTCGCCTTGGGATTGGCTTTCGCTTTGGGGTTGGCTTTCGCGCCGGGATTGTCCTTGGCCTTGCGATTGGCTTTCGCCTTGGGGTTGGCTTTCGCCTTGGGATTCGCTTTGGCGTTGGGATTGCCCTTGGCCTGGCGTTTGTCTTTGGGTCGGTGGTCGCGTTTGGCCTGGCCGTCGCGTTGGGCGTGCTGCTTGTGCTCGGCGCGAGGTGGCTCCTGCTTCGGCGTTTTCTTTTGCGCGCTCGGGCGATGGGGCTTGTTGGGCGGTGGTGCTTGGGCGATGGCCGTGGGGGCTTGCCAGGTCGCGATGAGGGCCAGTCCGGTGAGCGCGGTGAGGAGTCGTGGACGCATGGCGTTTCTCCGATCGGGCTGCGACGGGGGCACGCGCGTCGGCGCGGTGCCCGGTTGATTATACCCGGATCCCGGGCGGTGGTTTCAGCGCGTGGGGCTCGGGCGACGGGTACGCCGGACGACCCCGCTCGCGCTTGGGGCTCGGATTATCCCGCGATTCACGCGCGACGGGGTGCTAGTCGGCGCTGTTGGCGTCGGTGGTCGCGGGACGTTCGGTGTTGGTC
>JBHHVO010000399.1:0-2684 GCA_046754365.1 Phycisphaerae bacterium
TAGCGTCCGCCCCCCGTGGCGGACGTATCCGCCGATCACGCCGACGAATAACCGCGCCCGGGTGGACCATGTCGTTCTGGAGGTGGGGGACACGATGATCATCAGCGGACCATGTCAACGGCCGCGGGGCTCGCCTCATGGTTTCGCGTTGGCCAACACCGTGCCCGGTGTTCTCATGTCGCCCTCGCTCGACTTGAATCCCATCTCTCCGCTCGACTTGCATCCCATCTCTGCGTCCCCCACCCTTCGCGAACAGATGCGAAGGATGGGGCACCCGCGCGAGGGATGGGGCACCCGCACGTGTTGCCGGGTGTTACCGGCTGTTATCGGGGGCTTCTCGCATTACGTGGTTGTGGTGCTTGGCGGCCCCGCTGGAGGGCTTCGCGCACGTACCGGTCGATCTCGTTTACGCTGACGACCGCGCCGGGGCAGGCGTGCGTCAACGCGCCGGCGAGGGTAGAGACCCACATGACGTCCATCGGCGGCAGGACGATGCCCTGCTCCTCGAGGGTCGCGGCACGGGGGACGCGGGCGTCGTAGATGATCCTGCGTTCGTCGGTCGTGCGAACACACACACGTGCGACGTCGAGCGTTCCGGGGATTCGGTAGATCGAGACTTCGAAGCGCATATTCGGCTACCGCATTCCGTTGCAGACGCCCATCCGATGGTCCGTCGGAGGCCTGCCCTCGACGTTGGTCTGGTTGGGCGTCCTCGTGCCGGGCCCGGCCGCAGCACGTGCGTGCGGCCCGTACCGCGGTTGGTCGGACGCGACGCCGAGCGTGACACGTGGGGCGCCCGGGACGCGCATGGGGGCGCAGGGCCTAGTGTGCCGATGCAACTCCGCCGAGGGGTTGCGGCGGATGACCCCGGGCCAACTTGTTGGCCCGTGGGCATCCGATCGCCGCCATGGGCAAGCTATCGCTTGCCCATGCCACCCATCAAATCAGGTGCATCGGAGCACTAGTCGCTTCCGGCGGCTGTGCGGGCGTCGCCCGAGGCGTGCGCACGACGTCGGCGCAACGCCCCCTGGTATGTCAATGGCGCGCCAGGCGTCATGAAGCACGCGCAAAATGAAAAAGAATGACGTCGCCGGTTTGGGTCGTGCTGGGGATGCCCCACGCCGGTGACGTCGGGTGTCGGCCGAGCAGGCGTGGCGCGACGGTACGGGCGGTGCGATGAGCCATGGCCGCGACCGCACGAGGTTTGAGGAACGCGGGTTTCGCGGCATGACGGAGCGTGTGGGGGCACGACGCGGGCGGTCCGGGCGACATTTTTGGTTTTTTTCGTGTTGAACGTGCTCCGCCGCGCCATTGACGAAATGGGCGAGGCGCTGTCGCGATAGGTTTGGGCGCGTGCGACAGCTTGGGCGCTTCGGCCACGGCCTGGACTGCGATCCGGGCCGATGGGGCCGGGCAAGTCGGTCGAGTCGGGCTTCGTGTTTTCCGGCCGGAGCGGCCGCGTTGCGGTCGAAGGTGGCGGGGTTGAACGCGAACGTTCGTTATCCGAGGTGAATGGCTTTTGGAACGTGCGGGCGATGTTCGTCGGCACAGGGAATATGTGCGCCCTGCGCACAGCTAAGGAGCATGGCGATGATGACGAGAGCGAATGCGCGGAACGCGTACCGTCCATGGCGAGTGGTTGCATGCATGGTGGCGGTCGTGTTGGTTGCGGTGGCATGGGTCCCGTTTGCCGGGACGGCGTATGGACAGGAGGTGGGTGACGGTGTGCGGATCGTGACGGCGGACCCGCCGAACGGATACATTGACCCGACGATCGGGGGCGACGGCGCGTCGGCCGGCCTGCGGACGTTTACGGTTCGGTTCTCGGGGCCGGTGGATGTGAGCGTATCGCTGATTCAGGTCTCGTCGAGCGCGAGCGCCGGACCGACTGTCGAGCGCGTCGAGCGGCTGACTGACAACTCGGCGTGGAAGGTAAGCCTGGATCGACCGCTTGAGGCTGGGGAGCTGGTGGTGTTCGCGTTCGGGGACGCGGGCGCGGTGGCGTATGAAGCGGTCCCGGGCGACGTGAACCAGGACGGCGTGCTGAGCGCGGCAGACCGGGTCGCATGGCTCGTGGCTTTCGACTCGGGCGCTACGGAGCCGCGATTCCACGATGTGGATGGTAGCGGCGAGGTCGATCGCGACGACTTTTCGGCGCTGGCACGCGTGCTTGCCGATGTGGATGGGACCGACGCGCAGGCCGGCGGCGGTGCGAACACGCTTGCGGTATGTTGTGCGGACGATTTCGGTGCTTGCATGTTGTATTTGGGGAAGAAGTGCCCGCCGAACACGACGCCGGTATCGTGTCCGTGTGTCCCGATGTAGCGGACGCGTGTGGATGCCGTAAAGGTCTTCGTTCGCGGCACGTGTTTTCTTGTGGTGTCGCGGCGGTGGTCGCGAGCGTTGCGGGCGGGTCGGGGCGGATCGTCACCGGCTACCGTCGGGGTATGCGTGTGGGCAAGGGTCGCGGCGCATCGCGGACGACTGATGCGTCATCGGCGTGGGGCCGGTTGGAGGAAGATGACATCCGTGCCGGTCGCGCCCCAGTCTCCGGCGGCGGCGGCGTTGTCCGTGCCGTCTTCGTTGACTGAGTAGAGCAGGGGTCCGTCGTCGGTGCGGCGATACACGAAGGGGTGCCCGGTGTAGGGGTCCAGGAGATGGGTGCGGCGCTCGGGCGGCACCGG
>JBHHVO010000400.1:0-2663 GCA_046754365.1 Phycisphaerae bacterium
GCTCGGCGGTCCGTGCGTCCTGCTTGGCATCGTCGTGGTCGGCGCTGGAGCGGCGGGCTGCGCCGGTCCGCCCGCTATTGTTGCAACCGACGTAGTGGCCCTACAGTTGGTCGCCGCCGATAACGTCGCCCTGCGCAACGTGGACATGCTCACGTTTGACGCTTTCGGCAATCTCTTCGCCAACCGCGAGGCACGCGGCGCGGCCGGCGGTGTTTCCTACGTGGACGTCGAGGCCGGAACCGCCACCGTCCTGGTCACCGGCATCAATCGAGCCGACGGGATCACGCTGCATCCCTCCGGCGCCCTGTACATCACCAGCGAAACGTCCGGCGCCTCGACGACGGATCGCATCTACCGCGTCGACGTCACGTACGACGCCGCCAACGTGCCGATCAGTGCCACCGCGACGAGCATCACCACCAGCCTGGCCATCGATAAGCCCGAGGGCATCGTGGCGCTGGACCGCGATAGTGCGTTCGGTTCGACCGGCGATCTATACGTCTCTGAAGACCGCTTCGCGGGTCGTATCCTTCATCTAGTGCTGACCGGAGCGGACACGGCCGACGCGTCGGTTTTCGTGGATCCGGTTGCGATTCTTCGCCGCCCGGAGGGCGTGACGTTCGGCGACTTCGGCGGTCGGCTACCCGCGCCGACGCTGCTTGTCGCCGAAACGAATGGCGACAACGTGCTGCGGATCGACGCCACCGGTACGATCGGGGTGTTGGGGAATCCGACGGTGGTCGGCCTGACCGAGCCCGACAACATCAAGTTCGGCCACGACGGCGAACTATACGTCTCGGAAGACGCGGGCTTCGGCACCGGACGCATCATTCGCATCAGCGAAGACGGCACACATGAGGTTGTGCTCTCCGGCTTCAGCTTTCCGCAGGGCATGGCCTTCGATGTCGACCGCCGCGACCTCTACATCGCGGAGCAGGGCAATAATCGCATCTGGCGGGCCCGCTTTCGCACGGCCACAGGAGACGCCGACGGCGACGGCGATATCGACCCGTCCGACGCTGACGCGTTCGAGCGCTGCTTCGGATCCACCCCACTCACGCTCGAATGCCTCGTGTTCGATTTCAACCGCGACGACGTGATCGACGCGCAGGACCGCCAGGCCTTCGTCGCCCTGATGCCCGGCCCGTAGGCCACGATCTGCTGAAGACCGTCGGGTGGCCACGGCCGCCCAGCCCAACCGGACCGGGGATCATGCACGAGCCGGTTTGTCGGTGAGAAGCACGTCCTTGAAGAGCGTCTGGCCGGCCAGCGATACCCACAAGCCGTACACGGCCAGCGCGAGCAGGATCGCCAACGAGGCGATGGCGTACGGGGCGAACCAGGTATCGAAGTCGATCATGATGACTCCGGTCGTCCTCACGACAAAATCGGTAACGATCGCCGCGAGCACACCCACCCGTGTGTAGAGTATAACAACGGCGACTCCGTAGGCGATCGCATACGCGAAGACAACCCACGTCGACCCAGCAAACAAAATCAGAAACCAACTAACGCCAAGTAAACCAACCACAACCATCGAGACCACGATGGCCGCACGTGAGTGACGCATTAGCAATCGCACCACGAGCATGTATCCGGCAGTCACGACGCCCATCAACACTGCCGACGCCGCCATATGAAATCTGTGGGTGATAAAATAGCCCGACGATTTCATGGACGCTAATGATATCAAGAACGGAAGTCGACCAGTGTTTTCGGACTGAATACGTGACTGAATACAGAACATCATCGCGATAAAGGAAATGAGCCCGCAACCGGTGACCACGCCGATCAGCACCTCGCGGCCGACCGCCGGATCGCGCAGACGACCCGAAAGCAATCGCACGAAACCGACCAGCATACGCGGCCAGACACGGCGCACGTAGGGCTCGATCGCCATGTACGCCAACCAGGCCTTGAGCGCATGCAGGACGAAATGGCCGGCGGCGCGCCCGTCGAGCAGTCCATTCAATTGACTGGAGACCCTTGATTCTACAACGCGAATCGACAACACCTCCATCGCGGCGTAGAGCACACCGACGATCAGCGCAACACGAAAGGCGTTGCGACGATCTCCGCGAGATGCCCGTAGGTTCCGCCAAGCCAGAATGGTGATGATGATATCGACGACTACCCAAAGGATATCGAAGCCAACGGAATCCACCCACTGCCGTCGCATTGCCTCGTCGAGTCCCAGTATCTCGAAATAGTTCGGGCGCCCGCCGGCCTCGCCCATCTGAACCGTAACGGGGTCGCCGCCCCTTCCCAATCCCTCGATACGCCAGGCTACGACTTCATCACAGTCCACGGGCGCCGGCTTGACTAGCGTAATCCGTGTGGCCTTGGATTCATCCAGATTGGACCGACGAAAGATGGGCGACCAGTCGACTTCCCCGACTATCGCCTGCGCGGCACCGGGTGCGGAAGGCGATGCCAGCAACTCGAGCATCCGTCCACTGGAATCTAACGCCACCAAAGCGTCGCGGTTCGACCGCTCGGTCGGCCCACCGATGTCAAACAAATGCGGGACATGAAAGTTGCTAGAGATGAAGACCCCGTCCGTCCAGCGCCGCCAATAGCGGAACCGGGGCGGCCATTCCAGTTCCGCCAGTTCTTCGTAGGAAAGTGGCGAAGATCGCAGGGACTCGGACAGTTGCCTATTG
>JBHHVO010000401.1:0-2659 GCA_046754365.1 Phycisphaerae bacterium
CCGTCGCGCGCCACGCCCAAGCCGAACGCGCCCGGTAGCCCGTCGCCATGCCCAAGCCGAACGCGCCCGGTAGCCCGTCGCCATGCCCGAGCCGAACACGCGGACATGGACCATGCCGGACACCGCTTCGCATAGCGGGCGCCACACCTTCTTACTCGAGCTGCGCCCTGGAGCTGCGCCCTCGAGGTGCGCCACCCGAGGATCGTAGCCGACTCACGTTCGATCGCGTCGGCGATGCAACGCCCACAGCGTCCGAACCGCGTAACCACGGCGGCACGCCGCCGCTGCCGGCGCAAAAAACAAAGGAAGCCCCATAGGGTCGGGGCACGCCGGTACGACGCACACGAGCCGGGGGCTTCCTGCCGTAGGTTCACGTCCCGGCCTCACGTCGGGACAAGGTCTAACGACCTCCACATGGATTCTAGCGTACACGACCCTGCGTAACAAGCCCGAACCGCACGACGCATGCACCACGGTCCGCGTCAAGTCAACGGGCGGGCGTCAACCCACCGGTATCGAAGTCCGACGAGGGTTTGCACACCTGATCAGAGCCCCAAGCGTAAGACGCGCTCGAAATACCCGTACCGGAGTATTCCAACAGGCGTTTTGCGGGCGCTTTCTGTCTCCGTACCCTACCGTCCGAACCCGAAAAGTACGCTTCGTGATCGCGCGGCTGAGGTATGTCAACAGCCTGGTAACCGCCGGGTGCTCCCCCCCGAGCCGTTCGCCCGATGCCGGCGCTCGGGGTTCGCATCAGCGCTGCCAACCTTTCGCCCCACCCGTGCACCACCACGGGTCCGCGCGTCCCCGGCCACGCGACGCACCGCGTTCCCACCGATCGACACGTCCGGCGGCGCGAGCCACGCCCACCCCACCGCCCGGTCCGCACCCCCCGCCCGTCTCGCGCCCGGCCACACGCGAGCATCCGCCGCCTGCGTCCGGAGGGCGACACGCACCCCGCGCTCCGATAACCCAACGACCGCGTTTGGACCGCGTCCTGTTTTATCGTATGCTTATGTGTGCCTGCCGTGGCGCACACCGGGCCGAGTACCATGCGCGATCATCACGACGGTGTCATCCCGTTCGACGAGGCCATGCGAACCGCGGCGATAATCGAGCTCGTCAACATGCTCCCCCGGCTCGGCGTCGACGAGATCACGTTGCTGCGCGACGCTGCTGCTCAGCTCTTGTGGCTGCGGCGAGCCGCTCCACCATCTCCAGCGCGTCTGCATCATCCATCTGCTGCAACTGCTGCTCGAACAACAGGCTCACGATCGGCCTGACCTGATCCCGCGGCAAGAGCCCCAGCGCGGTGAGCTGCACCATCCGGTCCTGCTCAATGAACCATTGCAGAATCCGCCCGAGCAGCCCCTGCAGCGTCATGTCATATTCCCGGACGAGCGCGTCCAACGCACGCTTCGCCTCGGGCGTCAGCGACGCCCGCACGACATTCCGTCCCTTGTTCGGTCCGGTAAACTGCGCCATGAGGCCATGCTAGCACAATAAATGTAGCAAAAAGTAGCGTTTTGTAGCTTTTTTGTTTGACACCCCGCCGCCCATCGTGTAGTATTCCGTAGCGTACGGTGCGGTGACCCGGTCGAGCGCCCCGGCACACCCCATCGACGCGGGCGCGGCCGCCCAACACGGATGCCGCTGGCCGCTACACGCGCCACCGGCCAATAGTCGTAGCGAGGTACCGACTATCCGAAGCAACGACGCGCGACCTGACGATGCGCGACCGAACGCATCACCGATCGACGCCGCCTTGGCCCGGGCCGAGGCACTCGTCGATCGCATCGCGCAAGACCTCGCACAGGCGCTCACCGAATGCGGCGCGAACCGGAAGGCTTCTTTGCCCAGCGCCGCCCGGCCCCCCTCCACCGCAGCCGGGCGGCGCGCCCCTTCCTCCGCCCGACCGCGGACCCGCTGACGCGGCGGGGGCGACGCGCGCGCTGCGGCCCGTGCATCCCACGGCGGGGCAAGCCGCCCACCGTGGCATGCGCCGCCGGCGCCCGGCCGTGGTGTTCATGCCGCTACCGGTGCGCGCCGGACCGCCGCGGACGCCCCGTCGACCCCACAAGAATCGACATCCGCGCGCCGTCCGCGCCTACCGGATGCCGCCACGCTTGTGGTATGATGATGCGGGCGTGCCGGTGGGGACCGGCACGGCGGGGTACTCGTATCCGGGCATGGGGGCGCACGCAAAGGGGTAGGGAGAACACAAGATGCGCGTTGCAGTGAGGTCGATGTTCGTCGTGGTGGTGGGGGCGTCGGCGGCCCTGGGTCGGGGCGCCGCGGCGGATCCCGCGGTGGCGACCGATGCCGAGCGGCCGTTTTCGCTCGTGTCCGTGGTCGGTGACGTCGCGATCGTAACCTGGGACCGGGCGTCGCTCGAGCGTGCGGCGGCCGGGCGCAAGCGGTTTGTCGTCGAGCAGGTCCCGCTCGCGTGGGACCTGCACGTTGACGTCGCGTTGGAGCGGTTCTCGGTCACCGGCCCGACCACGCGGTTCGTGCTCGGGCGGCGGGACGGTCCCGACGAACCGATCGATTTCGACCCGTCGCGAATCGCGCTGTTTCGCGGGTCGGTGTTGGGCCGGGCGGGGTCGCATGTGTTTCTCGCGCTGTGTGATACGACGTCGACCGGCCACGTCGACCTCGG
>JBHHVO010000402.1:0-2622 GCA_046754365.1 Phycisphaerae bacterium
CATGGGGGCCGGTATGGTGATTCAGTTCAACGTGCCGAATTCGAACAGCAACTGCTCGCTGAACAATCCGCCGATCGCGGATCAGTTTCCGGTTCCGTTGTCGAGCTCGATCAACGGCGGTCCGGGGAACGACTGGGCGGTGATGACGACCGGGACGAACAACCTCGGGCAGACGCCGTTCACGCGTTACGGCGTGCTGCGTCCGATCAGCACGACGGTGGCGTCACCCGGTCAGACGGCGGTCGTGACGGGGTATGGGGTGGATTTGACTTGCACGCGGTCGCAGACGCAGCAGACGTCGAGCGGGCCGATCTCTCAGGTGTTCAGCAACGCGTACACGTTTCAGGTGGATGTGCGCGGCGGGAACTCCGGGTCGGCGCTCATGCGGAATGATGAGATCATCGGCATCGTGACGCACTGTCCGTGTCCGAACATCGCGACGCGGATCGACCTGGGTGCGTTCGCGGCGGCGCGCGCGTCGCTGTGCCCGGGCGACACGACGCCGCCGGTGCCGGATCCGATGACGTTTTCGGTGTTGCCGGCGGCGTCGGGGACGACGGCGATCACGATGACGGCGACGACGGCGACGGACTCGGGATCGCCGCCGGTGTCGTACTTTTTCGACTTCCTTTCGGGGGGGTCGGGCGGGACGGACAGCGGGTGGCAGTCGTCGCCGGTGTACACGGATACGGGTTTGTCTCCTGGCGTGACGTATACGTACCGGGTCAAGGCGCGGGACAGCGCGACGACGCCGAACGAGACGGGGTACAGCCAGACGGCGTCGGCGACGACGGACGAGTGCGCGGTGGCGCTGGACTGCGACGACGGCGACGCGTGCAACGGGTTGGAGTCGTGCGCCGGGGGCTTGTGTCAGAGCGGTACGCCGCTGACGTGCGACGACGGGAATGCGTGTACGCAGGACGTGTGCGACGCGGTGTCGGGTTGTGTGTTTCCGGCGGTGTCGGACGGGACGCCGTGCGACGACGGTGTGTTTTGCACGGTGTCGGACGCGTGCATGTCGGGTGTTTGCGTGGGCGGCGGCGCGCGTGACTGCAGCGACGCGGTGGCGTGCACGGTGGATGTTTGCGACGAGGCGAGCGGTGCGTGTGTGCACACGGTGGACGACGGCGCGTGTGACGACGGGAACGATTGCACGGACGACGTGTGTGACGCGGGGTTGGGCTGCCAGGCGTTGCCGGTGGCGGCGGGTGTGCCTTGCGTGGGCAACGGTGTGGGTCCGTGCAGCGGCGCGGACGTTTGCGACGGCGCGGGTCAGTGCGACGACAATGACGTGCCGGACGGCGAGAACGCGGCGTGCGACGACGGGGACGTGTGCACGGTGAACGGGTGCGTGTCGGGTTCGTGCGGGGTTCTGGACGTCGTGCCGCCGGCGGGTTGCGCGCGTCGGGTGTTCATGACGCCGTATGTTTGCGGGAACGGCTCGGTGTGCGATCCGACGGACGCGGGCGCGTGCGGGGGCGACCCGTCGTCGTGTCAGGTGGTGCCGCCGGAGGCGAGCCCGGCGGGTACGGCGTACCACGTGTTGGCGGCGGGTGGTGATACGGTGGCGTACGATGTTTGGGTTGAGGAGACGTCTCCGTTTGCGCTGCAGGCGTGGCAGGTTTGGATGTCGTGTTCGTACGGCGCGACGAGCGGCGAGATCGCGTTTTCGTCGAACTTCGTGGACGATTTTCGGTGTGACTATGTGTTTCCGTTGTTCGGGGTTTGCGACCCGCCGACGGTGAGTCACCTGCCGCCGACGGTGAACCAGGGTCAATGTCCGACGTCGGTGACGAACCTGGAGCCGCGTACGGCGAACGTTGCGGTTCCGGACGGGGCTCCGCCGTTCAACGAGGATTTTCCGGTGGTGACGGCGGCGCGGTATCTGAGCACGTGGCGGTGGTCGGTATCGACGGATGCGGAGGGTGTGTTCACGCTTGTGCCGAAGTGTGTGCCGCCGGACGGTTGCTCGACGGACCTGACGAAGCTGTTGGATCCGAACAACGTGTCGCTGGGGTTTGTGCTGGACCCGTTGGAGGTGGAGATTCCGATCGGTCAGTGCTGCGACGCGGGTGGTGCGTGCCTGGGCGACATGACGGAGTTTGCGTGCTACGGCGCGGGCGGGACGAAGTTCAACGCCGGCGGGAGCTGCGCCGCGGGCGACCCGTGCGACTTCTGTGGCTCGGACGCGGACTGCCAGGCGGGTGGTGTGTTTGATGACGGCGACCCGTGTACGGTGGACGCGTGCAACCTGCAGGACCCGGGTGCGGACCCGGTGACGGGATGCGTGCACACGTGCGTGCCGAACGTGTACGGCGACATCTGGCCGCGGAGCGTGGGCGGTGACGGTCTGGTGGAGGTGTCGGATGCGCTGTGCGTGCTGGCGGCGAACAACGGGGATCCGAACACGGGTCCGGACGGCGACTGCGGTACGCTCGCCGACAACGACATCTGGCCGTGTCCTCCGGGTCAGGACGGGCTCAACGAGGTGGGCGACCTGAACGCGGTGCTCGCGGCGTCGGCCGGGAACGCGCCGTGCCCGAGCGCGTGCACGTGCGGGCCGTAGGCCGCGCGGGCCGGTCGCGCGGGTTGCCGATCATCGGGGACCCGATGTCCGGAGGG
>JBHHVO010000403.1:0-2617 GCA_046754365.1 Phycisphaerae bacterium
GGCGAGGCGGGGAGAGCGGAATGCTGACCCCCTCGTGTGGGACAGTAGCGGTCCGAGGATATGGTGCGTGACCGGCGCTCGTGGGATCATCCTGAAGAGTGCTCGCGAGATTGAGCTGATGCGGCGGGCGGGAAGCGTGGTGGCCGCGGTTCACGCGCGGGTTCGTGAGATGGCGCGCCCGGGCGCGACGACGGGTGAGCTCGACGCGGTAGCCGAGGAGATCATCGACGCCGCCGGCGGCACGGCGCTCTTTAAGGGCGTGGAGAATCCGCAGGCACGGATGCCGTTCCCGGCGGCGCTGTGTACGAGCGTGAACGAGGAGGTCGTGCACGGGATTCCGGGCAGTCGCTCGCTTCGCGACGGTGATCTGCTGAGTGTCGATTGCGGTGTGCGGCTGGACGGGTATTGCGGCGACGCGGCGGCGACCGTCGCGATCGGCGAGGTGTCGAAGGCTTCGGCGCATCTCGTCTCTGTGACGCAGGGCGCGTTGGACCTGGCGATCCGCGAGATCCGACCCGGTAGGATGTGGAGCGAAATCGCGGCGTCGATACAGCGGTTTGTGGAACGGGAACATCTGTCGGTCGTGCGCGAGTTCGTCGGTCACGGGATCGGCCGAGACATGCACGAGGAGCCCAAGGTTCCCAACTTCTGGGATCGGGGCCAGCGGCAGGCGGACTTCCGGTTGCTGGCGAACATGGTGATCGCGGTGGAACCGATGGTGAATATGGGGTCCGCGGCGGTCGGGTACGGCGACAAGGCGGGTTGGGTTGTTGTGACGCGGGACGGCCGGCGATCGGCGCACTTTGAGCATACGATCGCGGTGACACAGACCGGTGCGGACGTATTGACCGACGGTCGTGGTTAGCGGCGTGTTGGGCCGCGGCGGGCGGCACGCGCGGGAGGCATGGTTATGAAAGTCAGGGCGAGCGTGCGTCGTATCTGCGAGAATTGCAAGATCGTCAAGCGCAGGGGCGTGGTGCGCGTGATCTGCACGAACCCGCGCCACAAGCAGCGCCAAGGGTAAGGAGGGGCTCGTGCCACGAATTGCGGGAGTGGATATTCCGGCGCGGAAGCGGATTGAGTTTGCCCTCAGGTACATTTACGGCATTGGTCCGAAGATCGCGCTCGACGTACTCAAGGAAGCGCAGATCGAGGTTGGTGTCAAGGCACAGGATCTGACGGACGAGCAGGTGGCGAGGATCGGCTCGGTCATCGATCGTGACTATCAGGTCGAGGGGCATCTTCGGCGGACCGTGCAATCGAACATCGCGAGGATGAAGGACATCCGGTGCTATCGCGGCCTGCGGCACCGGGCGCATTTGCCGGTCAGGGGGCAGCGTACGCGGACCAACGCGCGGACGCGCAAGGGCCCGAAGAAGACAGTTGCGGGTAAGAAGGGTGTGAAAGAGATGTCGCGTGGCTAAACGACAGGGGCGACGGCGCAGGGCTCGGCGGAATGTGGCGCGCGGCATCGCGCACATCAGGTCGAGCTTCAACAATACGCTGGTAACGATCACCGACCTCAACGGCGATGTGCTTTGTCGGGCGTCGGCCGGGACCGTGGGGTTCAAGGGGACGCGGAAAAGCACGCCGTTCGCCGCCCAGCGCGCGGTGGAGCAGGCGGCGCACGCGGCCCGGAAGTTCGGCATGTTGGAGGTTGAGGTCCGCGTGAAGGGCCCTGGTACCGGACGAGAGTCCGCGATCACCGCGTTGCAAGCGTCGGGTTTGCGGGTTCAGTCCATCGAAGATGTGACACCGTTGCCGCATAACGGGTGCCGGCCGTGCAAGCGGCGGCGTGTGTGATACCGGCCTACCGCCGCGCCTGCGCGGCGGATCGGACGCTGCCGGCGTAGACGCCGCGGCGTTGTGCTGTGGCACGCTGGCCGGACGGTGTCGGGTGCGGGGCGTTTGGCGGATCGCATGACGCGTTCTTGCTGGGTTGGGGCCGTCGCGGTGGCGGGCGATGTGCGGCGGATGTGCGACCGCGCACGGTAGCGTAGGTAAATCGGATAAGAGCATGGGACGTTATACCGGACCGGTTTGTCGGCTTTGCCGCCGGGAGACGATCAAGTTGATGCTGAAGGGCGCCCGGTGCGAGACCGCCAAGTGCGCGATGGAGCGTCAGTGGCGGAACAAGCCGCCCGGCATGCACGCGTGGCGGCGGCGGCGGCGTGGGACGGCGTATGGCATCCGGCTTCGTGAGAAGCAGAAGGTCAAGCGGTACTACGGCGTTCTGGAGCGGCAGTTTAGCATCTATTTCAGCATGGCGGAGCGGGCGAAGGGCAATACCGGCGAGGCGCTCTTGCGCGTGCTCGAGCGCCGACTTGACAATGTGGTGGTGAAGCTCGGGTTTGCGCCGTCCCGGCGCGCGGCGCGGCAGGCGATTTCGCACGGGCACATTCACGTAAACGGTCGGCGGTTGAACCGCTGCGGGTATCTCGTGAACAAGGACGACCGGATCGGCGTCAAGCCGTCGGACCGCAGCCAACAGTTCATTCGTCTTTCGGTGGGCGATGCGGCGGTCGCGTTGCAGCCGTGGTTGCAGTTGGACGTGCAGCGGCTTGAGGGAACGGTGGCGGCGCTTCCGGGACGCGAGGACGTTCAGATTCCGGTCGAG
>JBHHVO010000404.1:0-2596 GCA_046754365.1 Phycisphaerae bacterium
TTAACTCATTGTGGTCTACGTGTTGCGCCACAATCTGACCCCGCGCGACGCCACCGCCCACACAGGCCGTCATGGAGGTTACGGGACCGAACCCCCCACCACGCCACGCCGCCACGGACCATAACAATCCCCGCACTAGTGCGTCCTCATCGGTGGCATACACATGCGACCGCACGCGCAAGTCGCGCCCCACGCTCGTTCGTGAACGCCGCACGACGGCCTCCGCGGCATAGCCGGCGCGCTCGCCGCGACCAGACGAGCCGCAGCGCCCCGCGACCGCCCGGAGCAGACATGAACCAGCCCGTCCAACATGACACCGCCGGCGTGGTCCATCGCGTGTTGGCGCGCGGTATCGCCGCGGGCGCCACGGACCTTCACTTCGAGCCGACCGACGACGGTCTCCTCGTCCGTTTCCGCATCGACGGCGGACTCGTCGACATCGAGCGCCTCCCGCCGACGATCGCCGACAACGTCGTGTCGCGCCTCAAGGTCCTCGCGTCACTGCTCACATACCGCATCGACATCCCCCAGGAGGGCAGCCTCCGCTGGCACGCTGACCCCGGCGACCAGCCCGACCACGGCGGAACGGACAACGGCGCGGTCGATCTCCGCGTCGCCACGTTCCCCACGATTCGCGGCGAACGCGCCGTCGTACGTGTCTTCGCCGCCGCGACGGCGCTACAGACCGTCGATTCGCTCGGCCTGTCAACCGAGCAGGTCGCCGTGCTCCGCGACGCCGTCGACCGACCCGCCGGCATGATCGTCGTCACCGGTCCCGCCGGCAGCGGCAAGAGCACCACGCTCTATGCACTTGTTCGGCACCTCCGTGATCACCACCGGGACCGGAGTGTCATCACGCTCGAAGACCCGGTCGAACAACGCATCGATCGCGTCACGCAGGTCCAGATCAACCCCCACGGCGACCTCACCTACCAGCGGTGCATGCGGTCGCTGCTCCGCCAGGACCCGCAGGTCCTGCTCGTCGGAGAGGTCCGTGACGGCCGAACCGCGGCCATCGCGATCGAGGCCGCGCTCACCGGTCACCTTATCCTCACCACCGTCCACAGCGGCGACCCCGCCGAGACGGTCGTCCGATTTCTCGAAATGGGCATACCCCCGTACCAGCTCGTCAGCGCCGTGACGCTCGTCTGTGCCCAGCGGCTTGTCCGAAAGGTCTGTCGCCGCTGCGCCGCGTCGCCGCACACACCGGCAGGACGTCGGCCGGGCGCCGCGCGCCGGTGCGCGTCGCGCGAAGCGGCGTCCGAGCCCGCCCCCGGCGCGGACCCCGAGCCGCGTCGCGGTGAGCCCTCGCCCGGACCGAACAACGGCGGCGATGCGTGCGACGCATGCTTCGGCACCGGTTATGCCGGGCGGACCGTCATCGCGCACATCGCGCGGATCGACGAGCCCATGCGGCGGCTCGTGCTCGCGCAGGCATCCGCCGCCCAGATCCGCGACGCCCTGCGCGCGCAAGGGCCGTCCCTCTACGACCGCGCCGAAACCCTCATCGACGACGGCACCACCGACCGACACGAGGTCGCGCGCGTCCTCGGGCATGCGCCATGCTGACACGCCATGAGTCACCCGCACCGAGCGTAACACCATGAAACACTTCGAGTATCGGGCACAATACGACCGCGGCGGCGCGATCAGCGGTACGATCGAAGCCGCCGACACGGACGTCGCCCTGACGCAACTCTCCGCCATGGGCCTGCAGAACGTCGAGCTGCACGAGGCGTCCGGACCACCGACCCGGCACCGCATCGGACGCGACGACTTCATCTTCTTCAACGAACAGCTTGCGTCACTCGCCGGCGCAGGCATCTGCCTCGACGCCGGCCTCCGTCAGCTCGCCAAGGACATCCGCTCGAAACCCCTCCGCCGCGTCCTCTCCGGCGTCGCCGATGACATCGAGCACGGCATGCCCCTCGACCAGGCCATGTCGAAGCGCGCCGATCAAATGCCGCCGCTCTACAGCCGCGTCGTCCGCGCCGGCGTCGAAAACGGACGCCTCGCCGGTACGCTCTTCAACCTCTCGCACCACCTACGCCTCGTCGCCGGCACACGCCGGCTCATCGTCGACGCGCTCGCGTACCCGACCATCGTGCTCCTGACCGCCGCGGCCCTGCTCGCGGCGATTACGACCCTCCTTGTCCCGCAGTTGGACGAGCTCTACCGCGACTTCGACGTCAACCTCCCGGGGCTCACCCTCGCGTTGCTCGGGTTCTCACGCGCGGCGCCGCCGATTCTTCTCGCCGGCGCGGTCGCGGTGATCCTGCTCATCGCCGTCGTGTGGCTCACGCGCGCAGCCCACGCGACGCGCGCCGCCTACGAGCGCGCGATCCTCGCCATCCCGCTTGTCGGCCGACTCATGCGCGATTCCATCCGCGCCCGGTTCTGCCGCGGCATGGCGTTCTCGGTCGAGTCCGGCATCCCGCTTCCCGAAGGCCTCCGCCTGGCCGCGGACACGACCGCCAGCGCGGTGGCCGCTCGCGAGGCACACGACATCGCCGCCGGTGTCGAGCGCGGCGGACGCGTCTTCGATGCGTGCAAGACCACCACCATCATTCCACCCATGTTCGGCTACGTCATCGAT
>JBHHVO010000405.1:0-2586 GCA_046754365.1 Phycisphaerae bacterium
GTTCAGCGACTCGTGGAAGTCACCCTCACTCGTGCCGCCGTCGCCACAGTAGCACAACACCACCTCCGCACGCCCCTTTAGCTTCATCGCCCACGCAATCCCGATCGCATGCGGCATCTGCGACGCGATCGGCACCGTGATCGGCAGATCGTTCACACCCTCCGGCGGACAACACCCCTCCTCGAACCCGCCCCAAAACTGAATGATCCGCTCCACCGGCCAGCCCCGGTGGTAGAACGACCCCGGCTCCCGAAACGTATGCGCGATCCAGTCCGCCCGGTCCATCACGATCGACGCCGCACAGTGCGTAGCCTCCTGCCCGCGACACGAACCGTACGTCCCGATCCGGCCTTGCCGCTGCAGGATGAGCATCCGCTCGTCATACATGCGCGAGAACAGCATGAGGCGGTAGATGTGCACCGCCCGATCCGCATCGAGACCCGGGTCCAGCGCCTCGTCGAGCGCGCCCTTACCATCGAGAATCGAGAGATACTCCACCTTCTGCTTCGGCTTAATCACCTTCCGCGGCACGTACCACTCCTCCAGAAAACGGACCATCGGCTCGCGCTCATCGCCGACCACCCGAAAGCGTCACCACCAACCGAACCCCCCAAACGCGAAACCGCCCTCGCGCGAACCAGCCGGTCACACAATCCCGGCGCCGAACTCGGCCGTATCGTGCGGCGACGGCGCCCCGGCACCCGGTGACCGATCCGCCTCGCTGAGCTCGACCGCATCCGCCGCGTCCGCCGCGGGCGCCGGTCGCGATGCGGCGGTGTCGATCCGCCGACGATCGACCGAACCACCGCCCGACACGGACGCACCCGCCGTCTTGGCGCCACGGCCGGTCTCCGCCGGCTCCGTCGTCTCAATCCCCTCGCCGAACGCGCCGCCGCCACCGTCATCGACGGGCGTCGCGCCGCGTGAACCGCCCTGCGCCGGTCCACCCGAACCCGCCGGCACGGGTGCATCCGCACCAATCCGCACGCCCGTATCCGAATCGGCTCGTACGCCCGCGTGCGAACCCGGCCGATCCGCGGCATCCGAACGATGCCGCGAACGGCGGCGAGGCCGCCCGGAGCGCCGCCCACGCCGACCACCGGAATCCACCGGCCCGGGTTCGCCATGGACGCGCTCGCGTTCCTCACGTCCGTCCGCGGGCCCCGCACTTGCACGCGCCGGCACATCCTCGTCATGCACGGCCGCACCACGCCGCTCAGCCGCCGGACCGCCGGACCTGGGCGCGTCCAGATCCGCGATGAGCGCGTCATAGTCTTCGAACTCGGCGGCATCATCGTCCAGGCCGTTCGCGCCGACCGGCTCAGGGCGATCACCCGCTTCCGTCATCGCCTCGCGCTCGGCCAGGTACGCGCCCACGACCCGCTCCTGCACGAGCCGGCGAAACTCCGCCGTAATCGGATGCGCGATGTCCCGGTGCAATTGTGGTCGCCCGTTCGTATCCCGCGGCACGTGCACCGGCTCCAGTGTCGCGCCGCATTCGCTGCAGAACTTCCCGCGCAGGTGGTTCTTGTGACGGCACCGCGGACACGGCGCCGTACGCTTGCGCGACGGCATCGCCAGAAACAGCCCGCGCGCGCCGTCCACGATCTTCAGGTCACGCACCACGAACGTACCGTCGAGCGTGATGCTGCAGTAAGCCTTCAAACGGTCGGTGTCCGTGCCGACGATCTTCACACGTACGTCTGTGATGTCCATTCAAGCATCCTCGCCACACAACGCGCCACCCACGGGTGCACGCAGCACGCAAACACACCTGCCAATCGCCTCCCTGCGTACCCGCGCGGCCGCCTCGCTAGCCCCGTCGTAGTCGTCCAACAACATATACAACGCCGAACCCGCACCGCTCACCCGAACCGGCGCAACCCCCAGACGCGTCAGCGCCTCATGCGCACGTGCAACCGCGGGACACACGCGGAACACCGCCGGCTCGAGGTGATTCGACATGAGCGCACCCAGCTCGGCCGCGCTCCCATCACGCGGGCGCCACGCCGCGTACACCGCCGCCGTCGAAACCCGCACGCCAACAGCTACCAGCACCACCCACCCCGACCACGCCGGCGACACCCCGATAACATGCTCACCACGCCCCGTCATCACCGCCGCCGGCAGGTGGAAAAACACCGGCACATCCGATCCGATCTCGGCGCCGACGCGCGCGAGCGCCGAACGGTCCCAGCCCAGCGACCACAACCTGTTGCAAACCGCCAGCGTCGTCGCGGCATCACTGCTGCCGCCCCCCAACCCGGCGCCGACGGGAATCCCCTTCGTCAGCGAAATCGCCAGCGATGCCGTCTGCTCGCTCGCTTCCGCCAGCCGCCGCGCGGCCCGAACCGCCAGATTCGCGTCGCCGCGGAGTGTCGCATCTGCACACGACACGGAAACACCGGCGCGGTCGGCGACCGCCGCCGTCACGACATCGCACAGTCCAACGCCGACCACGAGCGACTCGACGTCATGATACCCGTCGTCGCGAGCGCGCAGCACATCCAGCGTCAGGTTGATCTTGGCAAACGCGAGGGCCGTTGCCGACCCGGTGGCCGAGGGCGCGATCGAGCACGGGCACGC
>JBHHVO010000406.1:0-2584 GCA_046754365.1 Phycisphaerae bacterium
GTTGCCGTAGAAGTTGGAGACCGCGTTGTAGGTCGTCGCCTTTCCACTGATGCTGATCTGGCTGTTGCTCGCCGACATCGTGTCGAGCCACAGGAAGTCGGGCAGGTTGCGCGAGACCTCGTCCAGGATATGCACCGGGACCGCTTGCTGCTTCTTGAGGTTCGTGATCAGGTCGATCTTGCGGGCGAGCAATTCCTTCTGTGCCTCGTAAGCCTCGCCCTTGCGAATCGCCTCTTCCAGTCGTTTGAGTTCCTGGTCGGCCTCACGAATCTTGACCTGCCACTGCGTGGCCTCTTTCTGCAACATCCACCACCAGCCGCCGGCGGCGCGCGGACAAACCCACGCCCATGACCCAAACCAAGATCGTAGCGACGCTCGGGCCCGTAAGCGCCGGCCGCGACATGATCGAACGCTTCATCGACGCCGGTGTCGACGTCGTCCGGCTCAACATGTCGCACGGAACCCATGCCGACCACGCCCGCGCCGTCGACGCCGTCCGCGATGTCGCCGCCGAGCGCGGTCGCCACATCGCGGTCATCGCCGATCTCTGCGGCCCCAAGGTCCGCACCGGCGACATCGAGCACGAACCGGCCGTGATCGGCGTCGGGGATACGTGCACGATCGAACGACGTGGTGACGCGGGCAGCGCGACGCGATTCACCACCAACCACCCGGCGCTCGTCGATGACGTCGACGTCGGCCATCGCGTCCTCATCGCCGACGGCTCGATCCGGCTGCTCGTTATCGACAAACGACCAGACGCGCTCATCTGCACGTGCACCACCGGTGGGCGGATCGCGGCACGCATGGGCATCAACGTACCAGACGCACGCGTCTCCCTCCCCGCCGTCACCGACAAGGACCGCGCGGACATCGCCTGGGCCGTCCGCCGGCGCGTCGATTTTGTCGCGATGTCGTTCGTCCGCGGGCCGGAAGACCTCGCGGCCCTCCGCGCCGAGCTCGCCCGCGCCGGCGCCGATCCGCCCGTCATCGCCAAGATCGAGACACCCCAGGCCGTTGCCGCCATCGACGCCGTCATCGATGCCGCCGACGCGCTCCTCGTCGCCCGGGGCGATCTCGGCGTCGAGATGGACGTCGCGCGGATCCCCACGCTCCAGAAAGACCTCATCGCGCGGTGTCGCGCCGCCGGCAAACCCGTCATCGTCGCGACGCAGATGCTCCACAGCATGGTCCACCGGCCGACGCCGACACGCGCCGAGGCCACCGATGTCGCGAACGCCGTCCTC
This sequence comes from Phycisphaerae bacterium, assembly GCA_046754365.1. Classification (GTDB taxonomy): domain Bacteria; phylum Planctomycetota; class Phycisphaerae; order UBA1845; family UBA1845; genus JBHHVO01. Next base: position 1,248 of record JBHHVO010000406.1, read on the forward strand.
GACGGAACCGACGCCGTCATGCTCTCCGAGGAGTCCGCCGTCGGTCGCTTCCCGGTCGAGGCCATCCGCGTCATGAACCGCATCATTCAAGACGCCCAGGACTACGAGTCCAACGCCCGAGCCCGTCCGACACCGCAACGCCACCCGGCGATCACAATCACACCCGCGGCATCGTCCCCGCCACCGACCGCACCACCCACCACGGCGCAACCACCCTCCGCGGCGCCCCCACCGTCCGCGTTCCCGGCCGGGCCCGAGCCGCATCACGCACCGGCGCCACCCGCCTCCGGCACCGGTGGCCCGGTCAACGCGGGACCGCTCGCCGGCGTCACCGATCGGACGACCGCCGCGGTCGCCCACAGCGCCGCCCTCATCTGCCGCGATCTCGGCGCCCGCCTCGTGGTCGTATGGAGCGACACCGGCCGGACCGCGGCCGGCCTCAGCAAGTACCGCATCCATCCGCCGATTGTCGGCCTCTCCGCAAGCGACGCCGCGTGCCGACGCCTGGCACTCTGCTTCGGCGTCGAACCCATGCTCGTGGCCGGCGCGTATGCCGACGGAACCGCACCGTGGGCCGACGTCCAGGCCACGCTCGCCGAACGCTTCCGCCTGCACACGGGCGATGTCCTCGTCGTCGTCGGCGACCCCGAACGCGCCGACCGCCGGGCGACGATTCGCATCCACGTCATCGGCGAACCCTGACCGCGTCGCGCGACAACACGCCCATGACACAAGCGCTCCGCATGCGCCGGAACCGCTCGCCGGTTCCGGGCGTTCGGGTCCGCTTACCTGCTGAAATCACGCAGCGTTCCGGGTGAACGGCGCATGGTCTGCCGAACGCCCGGACTCGAGCGTACGCGTACGCGCGCAAAAAAACCGCATACGCGGCGCGTCGGAGACGTACCACGTCCAGACCCCTCCCAAACCCCGTGCTGAAAACCACCTATGGAAATGCAACCGGCCGGCGTGCGATGCATGCCCGGCGCGCGTGCGCCCCTACCGATCGTGCCAACGCGTCAGGCGGGTGTTGCGGTCGTTCTGGAGCACGAGATCGATGTCGTCCTGCAGCGCCATCCGGTCGTGCCGCGCGATCCGGTCCAGTTGCCGCGCGCGCTCGTGCGGGTTCATCGTCAACGTCGCACCCGTGCAACCGGCGAACACCATCAACACGCACGCCGCCGCAAGCGAACACACGATACGCTGCATCACAACACCCTCACCTCGCGACATACCGAACCGAACTGTGGAAAACCCCAACCCACCAACACCGGGCGGGCGGCGGCACCAACACCCGACGTCGGTACCGCCTTACGCCCACGTCGCCGCGCCGGCGGCAA
>JBHHVO010000407.1:0-2569 GCA_046754365.1 Phycisphaerae bacterium
GAAGCTGCCGGTGTCGCCGGTGGAACGGCGTTGGCTGCTGCGGCTGCAGGACGCCGGCCTCGACACGATCCCCGGCGGCGGCGGTGAGATACTCGTCGATCGCGTCCGGCGACGGATCGCCCAGGGCAAGACCAACACGGACGAGTACCTCGCCGTCATGCGCGAGGCCCACGGTATCGGGATGCGGACAAGCATCACGATGATGTTCGGACACATCGAGACCGTGCGCGAGCGGATCGAACATCTTCGGCTGATTCGGGCGCTGCAGGACGAGACCGGCGGCTTCACGGCGTACATCAGTTGGACGTTTCAGCCCGGCGACACGCCGCTCGGCCGCGTCGAACAGTATCCGCCGGGTTACGACGGCCTCAACGACGGTGCGCACCTCATGCTCGCCGACGCGAGCGAGTACCTGCGCATGACCGCGCTTGCGCGGATCTACCTGGACAACATCGCGAACATCCAGTCGAGTTGGGTTACCCAAGGCGAGCGCATCGGTCAACTCGCACTTTTTTTTGGCGCGAACGACATGGGATCGGTGATGATGGAAGAGAACGTCGTATCCTCTGCCGGAACGACGTATCGTCTTACTGAGCAACAGATTAGGTTTGCCATATCCGATGCCGGCTGGCAGCCGCGCCAGCGCAACTGCTACTACGACGTGATTGAGCGCGGCTAGCGGCGCACGCCGGTGGGACGTGCCGGCGCCGCAAGGCGGCGCGCCGGGGCGCGTGACGCGCCCATAATTCCGTGGCATCGCGCGGGACGTCACAGTAATATAAACCGTCCCACAATGAGTCGTCGGCGCAGCACCGGCGATCGCACAGGGGAAACCGAGGCAACCGGCGATGCGTTCGTGTCGCCGGAGACGAGCGCATTCTATGGGCAAGGCCGACGCGATGTGGGACCGCGCGAGAGCGGCCCTCCTGATCCCGTGCGGCGACCACGCGTACGATGAGTCCCTTTGGGAACGCGCGGTGCGGGTCGCGCGGATCGCGGACTTGATCACGCGGCTCCCCGCCGTTGCGGCGCGGCGGCCCGACGCGACGGCGGTGTGCGCCGCCGCCCTGTTCCACGATGGCGGCTGGATCGCGCGCCTGCGAGACGAGCAGGCCACGCTGACCGACATCTTCACCCGACCGCCGATGGACGCCCATCGCGAGCTCGGGGCGTGGCTCATGCGTAAGGAGCTGGCCGGGGTCATCCCACCCGCATCGCTGGACCGTGCTTCGGTCGCGATCCAATCGCTCAGCGACCGCGACACGGACTCGATCGAGGCGCAGGTCGTGAGCGAGGCCGAGAACCTCGACGCGTTCGGGCTCGCCGCGTTCTGGTCGATCGTCCGCCGCAACACGATGGAGGGCCGGGGCGTTCGGGCCGCGATCGACATGTGGCAGCGGCAGCAGGAATACCACTTCTGGACCGCGCGGCTGGAAAAGTCGTTTCGGTTCGACGTGGTGCGGCGGCTCGCGGCGGACCGCCTGGGTCAGTTCGCGCGGGCTATGGCGATTCTGGAGGCGCACCACGAGGCGACGGACCTCGAGGCCGTCGTGCGGGCGGCGACCAGCAGGTCGACGCGCGGCGTGTCGCGACACGGACCGCCCCAGGGTCGTGTGTCGTAACGGCGTGCGGCGTAGCGGGGTGCGGCGCCAGACCGCGGGCCACAAGATCGTGCACGAGGCACCCTGGCTGCTGGACCGACGCCGAGGGCAGCGCCGGGCGTCACGTTCTTGACGCAGGCGCGACCGGTCGATACAAGTGCATTGGCAAAGGAGATGGGGCGAACTTCGTCCCTGGTCGTCAGTTGAAGTAGATGCGTGCCGCGGCCGCCCGTGGCGGCGCCGGACACGGCGGTGGCGGGAGCCCCGCAACCGGTCGAACGGCCGGTGGTCGATATGCGTGGCACGACAAGGCGTCTGTGATGAGTGACACTCCCGATCGGCCGGTCGACGGCGACGGCGCGACGATCGTCCCCCGCGAGCCGCCGGAACCGACCCCAGCGGCGCCGGAGGCGGCGCCGGCGGCGCAACCGCCCACGGCGATCGGTGACACGAGCGGACCGGCCGGCGATCCCACACCGGACAAGGACGACACGCCGGCCGCCTTGCCCCCATCTGCCACCCCGGAGCAACTTGAACCGGCCTCCCCCGCCGTGCCGGCGTCACCGGCCACCGCACCACAGCCGGAGTCAACCGCTCCACCGGCCCAGACGGCCTCGCCAACCACGACCGATCGGCCGGTGTTGCCGCCTACCCCGGCACCAACGACGTCATCGCCAACCGCGGCGCAACCTGGCGCGCCGGCCGACACCGCGCAACAAACCCCCGTCGAGAGCCCGGCGCCGGGCGTCGCGGGTTCCACCACAAGCCGCGCGGCTGCCGCCGCGGTCGTTGGTCGCCTCGCTGCCGGCCGGGCTGCCGTCCTGGCCGAACTCCGGCGACGGGGTCGGCGCGGCGCTACGGATCACGAGCTGCAATCCACGCTTGAGATGCCCGGCGACACCGAGCGCCCGCGCCGGATCGCGCTGTGCCGGGCCGGGCTCGTGGCAGACAGCGGGCGCACGCGACCC
>JBHHVO010000408.1:0-2566 GCA_046754365.1 Phycisphaerae bacterium
GCGTCCCGTCCGGCCCCTCACGCGTACCGTCCGGCCCCCGTGCCGGACGTTGCCCGCGATCACCCCCACCCGACCCCTCACGCGTACCTTCCGGCCCCTCACGCGTACCTTCCGGCCCCTCACGCGTAGCGTCCGGCCCCCGTGCCGGACGTATCCCGCGATGACGCCCACCCGACGCCAGCGCGGTCGCGTCCGGCGAGACGCCGCCGTCCGCATGGCGCTTCGCGCGCCGCGCACGCTTCTTGCCTGACCCCGCGGCGTCCGCCACCGCATCACCGCTCGCCCCCGACGGTGGACCGACCACATCGCTTGCACCACCCCCAACCGCAGCCGAAGCCCCCGCCGCATCGTCCGCGCCGCGCACGCCGCGCTTTGAGCCACCCTCCGCTGCCTCCACGTCACCCGCAGCCGCCAATGCCTCCGCGTCACTTGTCCCCCCGGACAATGCACCCGTCTCTTCCTTCGCACCGCGCTTCACCACAGCCGGTCGACCCGCAGCGGCCTTCGCCCTGCGCTTCGCGGCTGCCGACGCATCCCCCGCGACCTTCGCGCTACCGCCACCGCTGCCTCCACCGCCCGCCAACGCGCCCGAACGCTCAACCACGACGTCTCGTTCCGCCTCGACCGACCCCGCGCCATGCTCGTCCCGCGCCGCCGCCGCCACCACCCGCTGCGTCGCACGGTCGATCCCCATCAGCGCAAGCACCTCACCGATCACGGAATCCCCACCCGCTCCCGCCGGAGCCTCACCCGATGCCGGCGCCGCCTCACCAGACGCCGAACCTTCCGACGGCGATGCCGGCGCCGACGGACCCGACACGGGTGCCGCAGGTGACGTACCGCCCGGCGAAACCGCCGCGCCGCCAACCGAACCCCCCACGCGCCGACCCACCGCCGCACCCCGATCCGCAATCACCGTCGGCGCCTCAAACGCATACGCCACCGCGGGGCGCGCAATCCGCAACATCGCCCGCCGCGCGTCCTGCCAGCCAAGCACCGGCAGCGGACCGGACTGCAGTGACACGAACATGTCATCCGTTTGCAGCGCATCGAGCCGCGCGATGAGCCCCTCGACCTTCTCCGCCGGCACGCGCACGAGCATCTGCCGCGTACCCGCCTCCGCAAAGTTCACCCCGGGCGCGCCGACGTAGAAGAAACTCGCCGGCAGCCCCTCGCCGCCGCTCGCGCCGGACCCCGGCCCCGACGCGCCCTCCGATCCGACGTCCCGCGCCACAGCCCGCACATCCACAACACCCGCACCACCCAGATACGCCGCCAGCCCCGCCGCCAGCGCGTCGCGCCCGCGATCACTCCCAGACGCGATCCGCAGCCGCAGCGGTTCGTTCGCGAACGCATGCGCCAACACCACCGCCCGCGTCGCCCCCGCCGCGAGCTTCCGGTCCAGGTCTGCGAAGTCCCCCGCCACGCCGCCGCCCACGCCGGTCGCCGCCTCCGACAACGCCCGCGACCGACCCCGCGCACCATCCGCACCGTCAGGCGCCGCCGGCACACCCATCGCCACACGCGTGTCATCCGCCCCCGGCGCGTCACGCTCGACACCGCGATCCGCCACCACCGCGTCGCCCCGCCGGCCCCGCATGCCGCCGCCGCCGACGATCACCCAAACGCTCCCACCAACGATGAGCGCCAGCACCGCCGCCATCGACAGGAACCGCGCCAACGACGGCCGGCGGCGGTGCGCGTGTTGCGCTACGTCGTCCTCGTCCCCCAACAGCGCACCGCGTTCCGCATGCTGCTGAAGGTCCTCGGCGATCGACTCCGGTGCGCCGTGTCGCGGCAGCGACGCCACAAGCTCGACGGTCCGGCGCAGCTCGTCGAGCAACCGCCGCGCCGCCGCGTCGTCCCGGAGCACCCGCTCCACCATCGCCGTGTCCCGCGCCCCCAGCGCGCCGTCCAGGTACGCCGAAAGCAGCTCACCAAGTTCATCGCGATCGATGCCAGACATCGTCATCCTGCTCCCGCTCGATCGTCACCCCGCTCCCGTTCGATCGTCGCCCTGCGCATCACCGATCCGCACGCTTAGTCGTCATCCCGCGCCGGCTCGATCGTCACCTTGCGCCTGCTCCATCAGCGGAAGCAGCGTCGCCCGCAGCGACATCCGCGCACGGTGCAGACGCGATTTCACCGTCCCGACCGGCACCTCGAGAATCGCGGCGATCTGCTGGTAATCCAGACCCTCGATGTCCCGCAGCACGACCACCGCCCGATACTCGTCCTCCAGCGCGTGCAATGCGCGGACGACGCACTGTCGCCGATCCGCTTCCTGCGCCGACGCCGCCGCATCCACCGCACGAAGGTCACGAACACGCCGCGCGAGCGGATCCGCATCCGACACGCCCGGGTCCGGCGCCGAATCCAGCGACACCGCGCGCCGCACCCCGTCCTTCCGCAGCTTCGAGAGCGTAAGGTTCACCGCCACCCGGTACACCCACGTGTAGAACGCGCTCTCGCCACGGAACCGACCGATCTGCTCCAACGCCTTCAGAAACACCTCCTGCGTCAGGTCCCGGGCATGCTCGCGGTCGCCGCACATCTTGAGGCACGT
>JBHHVO010000409.1:0-2536 GCA_046754365.1 Phycisphaerae bacterium
ACGGCGATCCGCCCGCCGCGATGCGGTACACCGAGGCCCGCATGACGCTCGCCGCGACCGCGCTGCTCGAGGACCTCGAATACGACACCGTCGATTTCATCCCGAACTACGACAACTCGCGCCAGGAGCCCACCGTCTTGCCCGGCAAGTTCCCGGCGCTCATGGTCAACGGTGCGACCGGCATCGCCGTCGGCATGGCGACCAACATGCCGCCCCACAACGTCGGCGAGATCTGCGACGCGATCATCGCCCAGCTCGACAAGCCGGACATCACGGTCGCCGAGCTCGCCCGGATCGTTCCCGGGCCCGACTTCCCGACCGCCGGGCAAATCTGCGGGCGCCGCGGCATCGCCGACGCCTACAGCACCGGGCGCGGGAGCATCACGCTCCGCGGGCGGTGTCACGTCGAGGAGGGGCGGTCCGGGAAAAAGGCGATCGTCATCACCGAGATTCCCTACGGCGTGCTCCGCAGCACGATCACCGAGAAGATCGCCGACGCGGTCAAGTCCGGCACGATCAAGGACGTCACCGCCGTGAACGACGCGTCCGACCGCAAGCACGCCGTCCGGATCGAGATCGATCTGAGACGCGACGCGAACGAAGACGTCGTCATGAATCAGCTCTTCCAATACACCCCGCTCCAGTGCAGCTTCCACGTCAACAACATCGCGCTCGTCGGACGCCAACCCCGCACGCTCACGCTGAGGAACATGATCGATCTCTACATCGACCATCGCCGCGACGTCATCCGGCGACGCACCGCGTTTCTGCTGAGGCGGGCGAAGCAGCGGGCGCACATCCTCGAGGGCCTCATCCTCGCCGTCGGCGACATCGACGACGTCATCGAGCTCATCAAGAAGTCGCCCGATCCCGCGACCGCCAAGAAACGCCTCATCGAGCGGCCGTTGCGCCTCGCGGATCACGCAGCGCTCCGGCGCTTGCTACCCGCGTCGTTCGTCGACCGCCACACGCAACACGACGCCCACCTCACCGGCGTCCAAGCCGGTGCGATCCTCGCGATGCAGTTGCAGCGGCTCACCGGCCTCGAGATCGAGAAGCTCGCGCGGGACTACACCAAGCTCACGACCGAGATCGAACGCTACGAGGCGATCCTCCGCGACCGGCGCCTCGTGCACGACATGATCCGCGACGACCTCGAGGACCTGAAGCGGCGGTTCGGCGACAAACGCAGGACCGAGATCGTCGACGCGGTCGGCGACTTCTCGATCGAGGAACTCATCCCCGACGAACCCTGCGTCGTCACGGTCTCCCACGAAGGCTACATCAAGCGGACCGACGTGGATTCCTACCGCAAACAGGGCCGCGGCGGGCGCGGCGTCCGCGGCAGCGCCGCGAAGGAGGGGGATTTCCTCGAGCACCTCTTCGTCGTCTCGACGCACGATCACATGCTGTTTTTCACGAACCGCGGCCGGCTCTACTGGGCCCGCGTCTACGACCTCCCGGTCATGAGCCGCACGTCGCGCGGCCGGTCGATCGCGAACGTGCTCCAGATGCAGCCCGGCGAGACGCACCGCGCGATCCTCCCCGTGAACGCGTTCGAGGAGTCCTACGTCTTGTTCGCGACCGCGAACGGGACGGTCAAGAAGACCCCGATCGCGGCGTTCAGCCGCCCGCGTCCGACCGGGATCATCGCGATCACGCTCGATCCCGACGACGAACTCATCAACGTCGAGCGGACCGCCGGCACCGACGAGATCGTGATCGGCTCGCGGAACGGCCTCGCCGTCAGGTTCCACGAGGACGAGGTCCGCGCGATGGGCCGCACCGCCCGCGGCGTCCGCGGCATGGCGCTCGCGCCGGGCGACCGCGCGGTCGCGATGGCCACGATCCGGCCCGGCGGCTCGCTGCTCACCGTGTGCGAGCACGGCTACGGCAAGCGGACCGGGCTCGACGCGTACCGCAAGACCCGCCGCGGCGGCAAGGGCGTGATCAACATCAAGACCACCGAGCGGAACGGCGCGGTCGTCGCGGTCATCGCGGTCCGGGACGACGACGAACTCATGCTCATCACCGCGAACGGCATCATGCTCCGGACCGACCTCACCGCGGTCCGCGAGATCGGCCGCGCGACGCAGGGCGTCCGGCTCATCCGGCTCGACCCGAGCGACACGGTCGTCGCGGTCGCGAAGATCGCCCCGGAACGCGACGCGCCCACCCCGTGACGCGCCGCCCGGTCACGCGACGATCGTCGCGCTCGCGGTCTCGCTCCACGGCCCGGTTTCGCCGGTCGTGCCGACCCACCGGAGCATGTAGTGCGCGGTCACGCCGCCGTGCTCGCCCGGGTAGTCCACGACGTGCGGCGTCCGCGTCACGACCGACACGAACGCGAGTTCCCCCGCGTCGCGCGGCGGCGGGTCCCCGAGCTTGACCCAGATCTCGACCCCGATCACGCCCGCCGGACGGGCCTTGCGCCGCGGCGTCGCGGCGTCCGCGAACGCGATCGTGTGCCGGCGCCGCGCCCCGGTGTCGACCCGGACGACCGGGCGCGTCCGCGGCGGGCCGACCGGCGTCCGCT
>JBHHVO010000410.1:0-2506 GCA_046754365.1 Phycisphaerae bacterium
CGGCGAACATAAAGAAACTGGCGGTTGCGTGCAACCGCCAGGGGCTAATATCTGGTCGCTGCAAAGCAGCGCCAGGTGCTGATGTGTCAACAGGAGTATACAACTATTCGGCTGCCGGAGGCAAGTGGTTCAAGGTTTTTTTCGACCCGGAGCGTCCCAGTGGGGCCGTAGACGGCTTTGGTGCGTGAGGAGATGGCGGATGTGCGGATCTACGCGCGGGACCACGCGGCGAGCCGGGTGGCGGCGGTGGGACGGGCTCGCGGCGTATCGTGTGGCATCGTGGGGGCGCGTTGTGCTAGAATGGGGGTGTGTGATTGGGGTGGCGTCGGGTGTGGGATGTTGGGGTGGGGGGGGGGTGGGGTGTGTGGGGGTGGGGGTTGGGCAAGCGGGGGTTGGGGAGAAGCGTAGCATGCGACGAAGGGATTCGCGGTTGGGACGAAGACGGTCGTGCGGTGATGGTTGGCATCGCTCGGGCGGGCGGGCGGCGGCGGGGTCGTGCGGTGGGCGGCGGGTTGCGGGGTTGCGCGGTGGGTGTTGTCGGCGCGTGGTGGTGGGCGTGTTCGCGTGGGTTGTCGGGACGGGTGGTCTGGTCGGGCCGGGTGGTCTGGTCGGAATCGGTGGTTGGGCCGGTACCGGTGGTTTGGCCCGGGCGACGCCGTTCGTGGTGCCGGTGGACGAGTCGGCGTCTGTGGTGAGCGTGGAGCTGTGCTTGTTGGGGACGTGTGACGCGGACACGTCGGGGGTGGCGGGTAGCTGGACGATCGCGCTCGATGATCCGGAGGCGCCGTCGGCGATCACGCTGCATGACTTCGATCTCGCGTTTGTCGACACGATCGACCTGAGCATCACGATCACGGTGTTCGGCGTGCCGGTGGGTGGTCTTGACGTGACGGGGACCGGGCTGTCGATGCGTTACGCGACGCCGGGGACACCGTCTGGCCCGGTCGCGATCGTGGACGGCGTGTTCGCGTTTTCGGGTGTTTCGGTGGATGTGGACGGGGTGATCGAATACGACGCGACGGGGACGGTGTGTGCGTTGTTCAAGTCGTCGGGCGTGCCGTGCAGCGCGACGTTGGATCTCGGGGCGGCGGGTCCGCAGCCGGCGGATCTCGCGGGGGCGATCGAGGTCGAGAGCGGCGTGGCGACGATCACGGTGGATCCGACGGTCGAGGTGCCGCTGAACCCGGACACGCCGGAGGTCGGGACGCTCTCGGTTTCCGGCACGGTGACCGGTCACGGGGACGTGCCGTTGAAGGGTGACGGCGACTGGGACGGCGACGGGGACGTGGACATGCGCGACTTCGGCGGGCTGCAGGTGTGTTTCGGGGGCGGGCCGCTTGACGACGCGTGTGCGAGGCTGGACTTCGACGCGGACGGGTCGATCGACGCGGTGGACTTTGCCGGCTTGTTCGAGGCGCTTACGGGGCCGTAGTGTTTTGTCACGCGTGAATTGACGGGTACTTCGAGCCGCGACGGCGAGGGCGCGGTGGGCGGAAAGCCGCTCTTGCCGCGAAACAACCGGTCGCTCGCGGCCCGGTTCGGCCCAACGCATCAGTTGATCCGTGACAGAGCACGAGCAGCCGGGAAACCCGCGCGACTTGGCTAACCGTTTGACAGTGGTATGGCCGACACTATCATCGGCGGCAGGTTTTGCAGGTCAGCGATGTTTTTGACAGGGAGGTCACGCTATGCGATGGAGCGCGGCATGTTTGTGCGGGATTTTCACCCTCATCACGGTCACGGGTTGCAGCCTGTTTCGTCGGGGCGCGCCGGGTGTCGCGGCGCCGGAACCGGACTACAGCTACTCGCCGCCGCTTACGGCCGAGCCGTCCGGGTACGCCGCGGCGGACCGGTCGCCGTATGCCGCTGAGCGGCCGGGCCTGGTTCGCGTCGAGCGACCGGTTCGTACGGCGCCCGATCCGTATGCGACGTACGCGTTGGACGCGCCGCAGGGATCGGAGTCGGCGCGTGTCGGGGCCGCGACGGCGAGCCTGGCGTCGTCGGCGCCGAAGTACCACACGGTCGTGAAGCGCGACACGCTGTACAGTATTGCCCGGATGTATTACGGCGACCAGCGCAAGTGGAAGGCGATCTTCGAGGCGAACCGCGATTCGATCGCGGACCCGAACATGATCCGGGTGGGCCAGCGGCTGCTGCTGCCGTAGTGCATCTTCACGCCTGTTCGTGTGCGTTTGGCTACCGGCCGCTTCCTTACAGGCGCGGTTCGGATCGGATCACTCCGGCCGCTTCCTCACGGGCGCGGTTCGGATCGGACCAGGAACCCACAGGGCGACGTGCGACCACGCACGCGTGTGCAGGCGACCTGCGCGGACCGGCGTGTTCTGGCGGTGGGTCCTGCAGCTCGGCGGGAGCGTCGCCGTCCCATGTCGCGGTCGGGCTACGTCCGGGACGGGGGTCGGACGCTACGGGGTGACCACTGGACACCGAGGCGCATGGTCCGCAAAGCGGACCCTACGCAACGGACTACCAACCACTGACAACTGAT
>JBHHVO010000411.1:0-2502 GCA_046754365.1 Phycisphaerae bacterium
GCACGACGTCGTCCCGACCGCCAGGCCCACCATGCCGGAACCGATCGGACCGGTCCGCCCGAACTGCGACGTACTCGGTAGATCGCCGACAATCACGTCCGGGCCTTCCGTCTGGCCGGGGAAGCCGCCCGCGACATCGCCGCCACCCATCGGGTGCAACACGGCCGACTGCGGTTCGCCCGTCTCATCGTAGTAGATGGTCTCGGCGAGCGTGAGCTGAGCCCGCACCACCGCGCGCCCCACCACCGTGTCGGACGCCGCGCCGGACACGTGCACATCACCCGCGAGCGTCCATAGCCGCTCACCCGCGGAGAAATCATGCGACGCGCCGCTCAGCCAGAACAGCACCACACCGTCGCCCGCATCACGAACGACAAATGCATGCGCTGCGGTCGGGTCATGGCTGAGTTCGAGGGTCGCCGCACCGCCGCGGCCGAGCCACGCCGGCAACACGCCGGTCGCCGCGATCTCGCCTGCGGGGATCGTGGCGAGCTCACCATTGACCGCGATGACACGGAACATCGAGTCCGATGACAGCGATAGCACGGTCGGTGCCGGCGCATCCCGGCCGATCGCCGGTCCCAGCTCCGCGTCGGCGGTAAGCTCGATCGAGCCGCCCGTCACGAGGAACGTGTCTTGCTCGATCGGCGCGGCGTGGGCCGCAGTACATACCCATACCCCGATGCCGACCACATGTCCCACCACAAATGTATTGCCCTTCAGCCTTCGTATCACGAGTCTCTCCCAACCCCTAGTGTCCCTGCAGCCCCATCCGCAGGTTAGTCACCAACCCCATGTCGGGCGTACACCACCAGATTCGATCGACGCCGGTTCAACCCCCTGTCATCGATGCGAGAAGAAGGCCCACCCCAAGTGTTGTCCCCGCCGCAACATCAACAACGGTCCCAGTATAGCACACTTCGCGGCGCCCGGTCAACCGATCGCCCCGGTCCCGTCCTTGGTGGGTTTCGCGGTGATCGTCGTTGAGTGACATCATTTCGCGACGGGTCGGCGTCCCGGATCCAGCGTCACGGACTGATAACGGCGCCGTGCGTCACACCCGGAACACCCGGAACCACGGCACCCGATGGCTCGACATCGCATCACGCCGAATCGGCCACGGTCCCTGAATCTGACGTGGGCGCGTCGTCGTGCGGCTCGCACCACGCATGATCCCCACGCCGGCATCCCACGAGCCACGCCGGCATCCCGCGAACGAGGTTTCAGGGTTGTTGCATATTCTATCCTTCTACTTGTTCCCCGCTGATCACCAAAGCGCTACAGGCAATGTCAAGCCGCCCGATGGCACGCCAAGCACGATCGCCGCCCGGTCGGACGTGCGGACCGGTCGCGCGGGGACGCTACACCGCGGTCGGCGGCGCCGGATCCCGGGTACGACGCTGTCGGTCCGGGGCGCCGGCGTCGACTCGGGTACGCGACACCGGTTGGCGAACCGCGCGGGCAGTCGGCGATACCCGGGGGCGACGCGCCATGTTCCGGTGCACCGTGTTGTCACGGTGCCGTCCGGGCTGGTGATGTCTCCGCGGCTGCCGGAGTCCAGGCCGCGGGGCGACGAACTTGATGTGCCCAGCACGCGGGGCCTGGCGGGTGTTGCCGCCGGGTGGGCCGCGCGGTAATCTGCGGTCGCGTTACTCGGCATTGGGTCCGTATCAGCCAACTTTCTCGAGAGGAAACGAAACGATGTCCGCCACCGAAACCATCGCACCACCTAGGGTCGCTGATCGAAAAATGCTCATCGATGGCAAGTGGGTCGACAGCGTCAGCGGCAAGACGTTCGAGACGGTGAACCCGGCCACGGGGGATACCATCTGCCAGGTGGCGGAAGGCGACCAAGCCGATGTCGATCTTGCCGTCAAGGCCGCACGGCGCGCGTTCGATTCAGGTCCCTGGCGGAACATGGGCGCCGCCCAGCGCGGACGACTCATGTACAAACTCGCGGACCTCATCGAGGCGCACCAACAGGACATCGCTGCGCTCGAGACACTCGACAACGGCAAGCCCATCCGCGACGCGCGCGCCGCCGACCTACCGCTCACGGTCGCATGCTACCGCTACTACGCCGGCTGGGCGGACAAGATTCACGGTAAGGTCGTGCCCACGGCCGGGCGATTTCACGCGTACACGCGGCACGAACCCGTCGGCGTGGTCGGACAAATCATCCCCTGGAACTTCCCCGCGCTCATGCAGGCGTGGAAATGGGGGCCCGCGCTCGCGGCCGGTTGCACCGTCGTGCTCAAGCCCGCGGAACAAACACCGCTGTCGGCGCTGAGGATCGCGGAACTCGCGATCGAGGCCGGCTTTCCGGACGGTGTCATCAACGTCGTGCCCGGCTTCGGCCCCACGGCCGGCGCCGCGATTGCGTCCCACCCCGGCATCGACAAGGTCGCGTTTACCGGCAGCACGGAGGTCGGCAAAGAGATCATGCGGCGCGCGGCCGACTCCAACCTCAAGCGTGTCACACTCGAACTCGGTGGCAAGAGC
>JBHHVO010000412.1:0-2500 GCA_046754365.1 Phycisphaerae bacterium
GAGCCTCGCCCTCCCCGGCTCGGCGGACGCCTCGCCCTCCCCGGCTCGGCGGGAGCCTCGCCCTCCCCGGCGTGTCGGCGTGGGGTTGCCGACGCGGCGCGGGGCGCGTACGGTGGCGCGTGGGGCGATGCTTGATCGCATCCGACGGGCGGGCGACCTTGGATTGCATCCCATGTGCGGTCGGCCTTGGATTGCATCCCATGTGCGGTCGGCCTTGGATTGTATCCCATGTGCGGTTGGCCTTGGATTGCATCCCATGTGCGGGCGACGTGGATCGCATCCGCGTGGGGCGGACGGTGGATCGCATCCGGCGGGCTTGCGTAGGCACGGGACACGATGTCCACACCTGACGACACGATCACACTGAGTCTCACGGGGTCGAGCGGCGCGCCGGCGGCGGACGTGGCCGTGCCGCGCGACCTGGGGCCGGTGCGCGTGCTGCGGGAGATCGGGCGCGGCGGCATGGGCGTGGTGTACCTCGGCCGGCACGAGCTGCTGAGCCGCGACGTGGCCGTGAAGTTCTTGCCGAACGTCACGGGCGGCCCGGACGACGCGGACTTCTCGCGGTTCGTGAACGGTGCGCGTGCGGCGGCGGCGGTGGAGCACCCTGGGCTCATTGCGATCCACCACGCCGACGTGATCGAGAACATCCCGTACCTGGTGATGCAGTACATCGACGGTCCGACGCTCCGCGACGTGGTCCGGGACGCCGGTCCGCTGCCGCCGGGGGTGGCGGTGTCGGCGGTCCACAGCGTCGCCGACGCGATCGCGGCGCTGCACGCCCGCGGGATCATTCACCGTGACATCAAACCGAGCAACGTGCTGTTGGACGCCGACGGGCGGATTTACGTTACCGACTTCGGTCTCGCGTGCGGTCGCGGCTGGCCATGCGGGTGTGACGACGATGGTGCCACGGGCGACGACGCCCCCGTGCGGCTGGCCGGAACGCCCGCGTACATGGCGCCCGAGATGTTCGGCGGGACGATGTCGACGCGCGGCGACGTGTACGCACTCGGCATTCTGATGTACGAGGTGTTGACCGGCGCGCCGCCGTTTTCCGGCACGGTGCGCGAGGTGCGCGAGCAGCACTTGCACGTGGCCGTGGCGCTGGAGCGGCTCAGCGACGCCGGCGTTCCCGAAGCGATTGTCGACGTTGTCGAGCGCGCGACGCACAAGGACGCGATGTTTCGGTACAAGACGGCGCAGCAGTTCGCCCGCGCGGTGGCGGACGCCGGCGGCGGCGCCGACGCGCTCCGGCACGGCGCCCGCGCGCTACTAGACATTGTCACGCACCGCGGTGAGGCGACCGGCGCGCCCGCGGCGCCCGCATCGGACGCGACGGGGTCGAGTTCGTACTTTGAGCAGATATCGGGTTTTGCCGAGCGCAAGCGGCAAGCGCGGACGGGCGCGGAGACCGACGGCGACCGCGGCCCACACGATGTTACGCCGGCACCGCCCGCACCGCCGATCTCCGGGCCGGAGCCCCTCCCTGCCGGCAAGCCGATCGCGACGGACGTGCCGTGCGCGCAATGCGGCTACAACCTCAGGGAATCACTGCCGGGCGCGGCGTGTCCGGAATGCGGCACGGACGTGTCGGCGAGCATGGATCGCAACCGCCTCGTGTTTGCGGATCGGGCGTGGTTGTGCCGTGTCGTGGCGGGCGTGACGTTTCTGCTTGGCGCGCTGCCGGCGGGTGCGGTGGTTTTGGCCGGGGTTTGGGCGATCGATAAGGTGTTTCCGCTCCGGTGGACGCACGCGGTGGCGGTCGACGGCGGCATCGGGACGATTACGTACAACCTCGCGGAAGAGACGTCGGCCGCGGTGATCATGGTGGTGGTCGCCGTGGGGGTGTGGCTCACGACGCGACGCGAGCCGTTGCGCGGGCCGGCGCCGGTCGTTTCGATTGCCCGCTATACGGCCCGCGTGTCCGCGGTGCTGCTGCCGGCCGTGCTCGTCATGCCGCAGCTCGTGGTGATGCTGGGTGATGCGTTGATGATCCGTGGTACGGCGCTCAGCGAGGTGTACCGGTATGCGGTGGGCGGATGCATGGTGCTTACGGCCTGCGCGGTGTTGTGGTATCTGGCGTGGCTGGCGGGGCGGATTCCGGACGCGCGGTTGCGCAGGTGGTCGTTGCTGGTGGGTGTCGTGTTCGCGGCGGTCGCCGCGCTGCCCGGCGTGGTGCCCGGCGACGTACTGGGGCGGGGCACGCCGGCGCGGGACGTGCACGTCGTTGTGACGATCGCGATGCTCGTCGCGATATGGTTTGTGCTGGCGTTGCACCGGCGCGGGCTGAGCCTTGTCATCGCAGCCCGCGCGCCCGCCGATCCGACGCGCGTTGCGCGCGGGTGATCGGGTGCCCACGGGTGGATCGTCGCGCCCCCTGCGTCCAACGGGAGGGTACGTTTCTAGCGGGTCTTTGGGTTTCGCACGGCACCTACTATATAGCGTCCGCCACGGGGGGCGGACGCTAGTGCGCCTGAAAGTGTACTCGATCAGAAGG